>JAJZCO010000029.1 GCA_021846095.1 bacterium
CGTAAGGAGAATTGTTTTTGTAAATATTTCTGTGATTCAATATCCTT
This sequence comes from bacterium, assembly GCA_021846095.1. Classification (GTDB taxonomy): domain Bacteria; phylum Patescibacteriota; class Saccharimonadia; order Saccharimonadales; family UBA4665; genus JAJZWG01. The sequence goes on from JAJZCO010000029.1 coordinate 48, forward strand.
GGCTAAAACCATTACACCACTTGTAGCTCGGTCGAGACGATGAACAATGCCAGCCCGATTACCAGTCATTTTTACTCCTTGACTACTTAACCATGAACTAACGGTATTTTCATCTAATATTTGTCCTTTGCTATGGCTTAAAATACCAACCGGTTTATTTATTACCATAATATGATCATCTTGATAGATAATTGGGATCGAGATATCCTTCAGATTTAAGGACTTTAAATCGACCATGATTTCGTCGTTAAAATGAACATTAAACCCTGCCTTATTGATTACGATATTGTTTACTTTGACCCGATCAGTTGATATAAGTTTTTTTATGTATGATCTATTTAATGTTTTTTGATTATTAAGTATAGCGCTATCTAACCTGATAACTTTATTGTCTTTATACTTAAATAACATCAGGGTCTAAGACCAACAACTTGTTGGATTTTATATAAATGCTGCGTAGCAACATCGCGCATTAAATATTCACTAGCTTCTAGTTTACGCATTAACTCTGTTTCATCGATGTTACTTAGTCTTTTTTGAAATCCTTCTAAAAATACTTTAACTTCGGAAGCAACTGCTTGTTTAAGTTCAAAGTAATTTGTTTTTCCTTGCCAGTTTTCAATAGTTTTATCGAGAGGTTCGTTAATCAACAAAGAAAGTATATTCAGTAAATTAGAGATACCTGGCTGCTGTTTGACATCGTAATTTATGATTCCTAAAGAATCAGTCGTAGAGTTCATAATCTTTTTTACAGCAAGAGATATTTTATCATTTAGTAGAATTGTACCGTTTGGATCTAATACAGATTTACTCATTTTTTTTTCGGGATTTTTAAGACTCATAATTCTAACCCCATTATTCCGACCGATAAAATCTTGCTGTTTCTGCCATTCATTAGGAACGACGAATAATTCTTGTTTAAATTTATTATTAAGCTTAATAGCTAAATTCCTAGCTAATTCAAGATGTTGCCTTTGATCATCACCCAACGGAACCCATAGAGCGTTATATAACAAAATATCGGCTGCCATTAATACCGGGTAATCGAATAAGCCAGCTGTAACATAGTGATCCTTAGCGTCCGACGACTTTTCCTTAAACTGAGTCATTCTTTGCAGTTCACCGTAACTGACGAAATTATTTAATATTGTTGTAAGCTCACTATGAGCAGATATATAGCTTTGACGATATATATAGACATTTTCAAAATCTAATCTAATTCCAGCAGCTACATAATATTTAAGGCTCTTAATTATTTGCAAATACAAATCACCATGATTAACCGGAGTAGTGAAACTGTGAAGATCGGGCACAAACATATTTATCCGGTGAGTTTGATAATATTGATTTTGTAAACTAACAATAGGTAATAACGCCCCCAAATAATTACCTAGAGTAAATTCTCCATTAGCCCTTAAACCCGTTAAAATAATCGATTCATTCATCTATATATCTTATTATATTTTACTTGAGACAAGCAAGTAATAATAAATAACTATCGTTTAGTAAACTGTCTTTGTTTACGAGCGCCTTTAAGACCAAACTTTTTACGTTCTTTATCACGAGGATCACGACTAAGCAAATTTGATTTTTTTAAAGTACTTTTTAAATCTACATTGTATACTACTAAAGCTTTAGATATAGCTAATCGAATAGCCTCTGCTTGACCATCTTGTCCACCACCAGATACCAGCACTTCAGTATCGTATTTATTAAAAATATCTAATAACACAAACGGTTCAACTATTTTATTTAAAATAGTTTTTGAGTTGGAAAAATAGTCTTCGACAACTTTACCGTTAACAATAACTTTGCCGTCTCCGGGTTGCAATCTAACCCTAGCTGTTGATCTTTTACGACGACCGAGTGCATAATAATAAGTAGATTTAGCCATTATTTTTGATCCTTTAATGATATCAGTTTCGGTGTTTGAGCCGAATGAAGATGATTATCATCTTTAAAAATTTTTAATCGATTCAATCTTTCAGATCTTAATTTATTAACTGGTAACATACCACGAATGGCTTGATAAATTACGATTGTTGAATCTTTAACTATCATATCTTTTAACTGAGTTTCCTTTAAACCACCCGGGTAATTGCTGTGCTTGTAATAAATTTTTTTAGTTGTTTTATTACCGGTTGTTACTAATTTATCTGAATTAATAACTACAACATAGTCTCCGCAATCAATATGTTTAGTAAATTGAGTTTTATCCTTACCAATTAGTAATTTAGCTACTTGTGTCGCCATTTTACCTAATGGAACTTCTGAAGCATCAATCAAATACCAAGCTCTGCTTACGTCAGATGGTTTTGCACTATAAGTTTTCATGAGTTACCCTCCTTAGTCGCTTTTGTAGTAGGTGGATCGGTCTTAATTACCTCAACTTCAGTTGTCTTTGCTTTAGAAACAATACTTAAATCATCTACAAAAGATATTTTTGCAAGTTGTGTATTATCACCTCGTCTAATTTGAGTTTTGACTATTCTTAAATGACCGCTATTACGGCTTGTAAGTTTTGGTGCAATCTGATCAACTAATTTATGAGCACTACTGACAGTTTGTAATTTGGAAATTACTTGTCTTCGGTTATGTAACGTTCCAACTTTTGCCTTAGTGATTAATTTTTCAACATAGGGTAATACTTCTTTGGCTTTGGGCAAAGTTGTCTCAATAGTTTCATATTTAATTAATGAATCGGCCAACCCTTTAATGAGAGCGCTTCGTTGATCTTTTTCTCGGTGGAATTTTCTACCTTTATATCCGTGTCGATGCATACTAAAGCTCCAATTCTGCCAATTTTTCTTTAACTTCATCAAGTGCGCGGCTACCAAAACCTTTTAGATCCTTCAGTTCAGCATCATTTAAAGCAAAAAGGTCTTTAATTATATGGATATCATTGTTAACTAAAGCATTAGTTGTTCGAGCTGACAAATTCAAATCTTCAATTGAAGTATTAAGGACAGAATTTTCGTCTTCAGAATTATTTGAGTTAGATTCAGAATTATCTTCATCAAAAGTTTGATCATTTTCTTCAGGCTTCACGGCGACTCGAGTTTTACCAGCCAAGGCAGTATATTGATTAATTAATATAGCGGCAGCTTCTTCAAAAGCATCACGTGGTGTAATTGAACCATCGGTATCGATAGTAATTGAAAGTTTGTCTAAATCAGTAGCTTGTCCAACTCGGGTATTTTCAACTTTATAACGTACTCTAAGCACTGGCGTATAAATAGCATCAATGGCAATCATATCACTTGATTTTTTAGTGGTGCTTTCTTCGATAGTTCGATAACCACGGCCAACTTCAACTACTAAGTCAATCACTAACTTACCTTTTTCATCATCAATTTCAGCAATAACATGATCGGGATTAACTATTTCAACATCCGCATCAGAAGTAATGTCACGACATGTAACCAAACCTTTGCCCTGTTTAGATAATCGAATAATATGTTTTTCGTCACCATAAACTCGAAAACGTATACCTTTTATGTTTTGCATGATATCGACTGCATCTTCAACAACGCCAGGTACATCGGTAAATTCATGAGTGATGCCTTCAATTTTAAAAGCAGTCACCGCAGCGCCAGAGATACTAGATAAAAGTACTCTACGTAATGAATTACCTAAAGTATTCCCATAACCATTATGTAATGGCTCAATAACGAAAGTCGCGCTAGTAGCGTTATGATCGTTTACATCAATTATGTTTGGTGTGTATATATTGTTGGACATTTATTTCTTTCCTCTCTTATCGTGAGTAATATTCAACTATTAATTGTTCATTTATATCGACTTCGGCATCATCTCGACTAGGAATACCGATTACAGAAATTTCAAATTTTTTACGATTTACTTTCAGCCAATCTGGTATGGCACCTGGAGCCGGGCTATTATCATCTAGGTGCAAAAAATAATTAGAATTACTAGACTTTGGTCTAATCGTAAGGAGGTCACCTGACTTTAATCTAATAGAAGGTATATCTACTCTGATGCCATTCAATAAGAAATGGCCATGTGTGGCAAGTTGTCTAGAAGCTCTTCGTGATGGAGCAAACCCAGCTCTATATATCACATTATCTAATCTTTGCTCCAGTAATTGAAGTAAAATTAAACCAGATTGACCCGGTGTTCTTTCGGCCTGTTTCATCAGATTAGAAAATTGTTTTTCGAGCAATCCATAAATTCGTTTAACTTTTTGTTTTTCTCTTAGCTGCAATGAATATTGACTACCTCTACCACCAGAACGACCTCTTGCATTGCTATTATAGCCAGGTAAAGCTGTTCTTTTGATTAATGCTTTATGAGCTTTAGGATGTAAGGCATATCCCTCACGTCGGCTCATTTTTACGATTGATTGTCTTTCAATTGCCATTTGATCTATACCCTTCGTGCTTTCTTAGGTCTCACACCACCGTGTGGTATACCAGTTACATCAGTTATGGAATCAACTGCAATATCTAACGTATTAAGCGCTCGAACTGCAGCGTCACGACCAAGACCGATCCCCTTAATATACACATCAGATTTTGAGAATCCATATTGTTGTTTGACGATCTGACCAGCTTTTTCAGCTGCAACCTGTGCGGCATAAGCTGTACCTTTTTTAGAACCATGAAATCCACATGCTCCGGCACTTGAAGTAGCTAAAACATTTCCGGATTCATCACTAAAAGTTATGATTGTATTATTAAACGTAGCCAAAACGTGCACTTGGCCGCTGTTAACGATTTTCTTTGACTTTTTCTTCTTTATAACTGTATCAACCATATGTAGTCCTTAAATCCTTATTTACGTTTTTGATGCAACCTTTTTAGCGGTTCCACCTACTGTGGTTTTTTTACCTCGTCTAGTTCGAGCATTTGTTTTAGTCCGCTGACCCCGTGAAGGTAAATTTAGAGTATGACGTAAGCCGCGATATGATTTAATATCTTTTAAGCGCTTTATATTCATACTGACAATTCGGGCTAATTCTCCCTCAACAATTAAATCTTGATTAATAACTTCTTGAATTTTAGAGATTTCATCGTCGGTCAAGTTCTTTACTCTTGTAGTAACATCAACATTAGTTTTTTTTAAAATATCGCGACTTATCTTAGGACCAATACCATAAACATACGTTAATGCGACCCAAACTTGTTTTTCGTTAGGAATTGTTACACCTGAAATTCTTGCCATATTTAACCCTGCCTCTGCTTATGCTTAGGTTTTAATTTATTAATAACATATAATCGTCCTTTGCGTCGAACGATTTTATCATCTGGGCTAATTTTTTTAACACTTGCACGCACTTTCATGCGGATCATCATCCTTCCTTGAATTATGACACTCTGCTTTATATTATGATTTGCGATAGGTTATCCGACCCTTAGTGAGATCGTAAGGCGTCAACTCAACCGTCACGCTGTCTCCAGGTACGATGCGAATATAATGTTTCCTCATCTTACCTGCAACATGAGCTATAATTATATGACCATTTTCAAGTTCTACTCTAAATTGTGTGCCGGGCAATGTTTCAACGATTGTTCCGGTTAACTCAATTACTTCTTTATTATTAGCCATAAATATAACAACTTCCTAATTATAGCAGTTAATATTTTTTTGTAAAGTATATTAACCCGTCTTTTATCTAATTGTGACAATTCAATTAGTTTACGTCTTAAATTAACTATACTCTAACTTATACGATTAATCTAATCAATATTTAGACTATAAACTTAATTAAAATTTAACGTGTTTTAAAACAGTTAATAATGTTTTTTTCGGTTTTTTAGTTTCTTGATCGTTATCATGAAAAAAATCTGATTCAGTATAATTGTCGTAGGTCACCATAAAAGCTCGCGATTCAATAGCTCGCAATGTTTGTAAGGCAACTGATACCAGAATTAATACTGATGTTCCCCCGACGGTAATACTTACATTAACAAACAATTGGGCAACGATCGGCATTAAAGCTAAAATTCCTAAACTTAGGGCTCCAAATAATGTTAATCGATTGACTATTTTAGATAAATACTTTTCGGTTTGAAGACCAGATCTAACGTTTTCAATAAAGCCACCTTGCTTATGTAAATTTTCAGCGATTTCTTGAGAATTAAATGTTATTGAAGTATAAAAATAAGTAAAAACAAAAACTAACAAAAAGTAAACTACCGGATAGATATAAGCATCTAAACCTTCTGTTTTAAAACTAGTGGCCGATGGGGCCGAAAACCAGGTTACTAGTTTAATCCCAATCGCAGCCAAATGACTATTGTGGATTCCTTGAAGTAATTGTCCGACGAAACTTGGTACACTCAGAAAAGCCACAGCAAAAATTATCGGTATGACACCAGCTGTTATTAATTTTATCGGTAAGATAGTTGTTACGCCACCATAAGCTCTATTCCCTTGAACTCGTTTAGCATAATTAACTGTCAAATTTCTAGAGGCTTCATTCAGCATTACTACCAGATAGGTTACCAACAAAATCGAACCAATAGTTATAACCGTATAATAAAACGATGTTCTGGAAAAAGGTAACGTATAGTGTAATATTTTCCAATGAGGCCTGTTGCCTACTGAACTAATAATACTTGATATGTTGGACGGTAATCTACTGACAATACCGACCGTAATTATAAGAGAAATACCATTACCAATACTTTGTTCGGTTATTAATTCACCTAGCCACATCAATAACATCGAACCACCGGTTAAAGCACTAACCATTAATGCCCATTGCATGAGTGAAGCATTTGCCGTAATATTACCAATTCCACCAATACTTTGAGCAGCTTGTTTTATTAAATATATTGAACCGATGGATTGAATAATTGCCAAAGGGAAAGTTAACATTCTCGTATATTGATTGATCTTTTTTTGACCAAATTCACCATCTTTATGAAGTGCCTCCAAACGAGGAATAGCTTTAGTCAGAAGTTGCATAATAATCGAGG
>JAJZCO010000030.1 GCA_021846095.1 bacterium
GAAAAACTGAGCTTAAAATGATAGATTACCAGGGCCCGGAGGATAGCAATCTAATTAAATTATACTAGCTTTTAAGTTAAATAAAAGGTTAATTATACTGGTAACTATTTTTACTATAAGAAGTATGTTTTGACAGATTTGAATCATGAGATTAGACTGAAAATAGTGGGTATTAATAATAAAAGGAATAAAAAAATGATAAAAAAATATATAGAAAAGATTGGACTGTTGAGTCTAGTTTTTGGGTTAATATTTGCCAATACGACGGTATTTGCTTTGCCATCACAAGCCACTACTGTTCATACTCCAACAACTAGCTCGGTGAGGAATAACGACTCTATTAGTCGGTCGGCAAATGGTCAGAATATTAAGCAAGCTCATTTGGCAGCAGCCCAACTTAAAGTTTGTCAGAATAGGCAGAGCGCTATTAATAATATAATAACCAGGATTAATACTAGAGTTCAAAATCAGATTACATTATTTTCTACTATTGCGTTACGAGTAGAAACTTTTTATACCAATCAAGGTAAAATAGTTAGCAACTACAGTCAATTGTTAGCCAATATTAATTCAGCAGCCCAACAAGCTAAAAATAATATGGTGACTATGAATTCTAGCGGTATTTTTAGTTGTAGCTTGAGTGATCCTAAGGGCATGGTAACATCTTTTCAGGGTTATCTTAAAACCGAGATTACAGATTTACAGAATTATCGCTTAGCAGTTAAAAATCTTATTGTTGCTGTTGCTTCAGCTAACGGTGTTAATGTTTCTACATCTAATCAAACTCATTCTTCGCAGAGAGGAAACTAGTCATGAAAAAACAAAATCAATCGGGTTTTACAATAGTTGAAGGTATTGTGGTAGTGGTAGTTATGGTGGCATTCATTGGAGTTGGATATTATGTCTGGCAAAAACATAAGATTACCCCGACGACTCCTAGATCGGTATCGAATAGTTATCAATCACCGTCAGTAACTACTTTAACAGCTCCTCAAGTTTCTAATGCAGCTGATTTGAACACTGCTATGCAAGTATTGAATCAGACTAGTATCAGCTCTAGTAATACCGATAGTAGTCAGTTAAGTACTCAGGTTAGTGGTTTTTAAGTAATCTATTAGTAATGATTAAAAATATTAGATTTAATTTATAGATTGTCGGGCTGTAAGTTAGATATTGTTTTGTAATATTTAAATGAGTATAGTTTTTATATGGAATATAATAATTTACCTTTTGAAGAGCCAATAAATATCGATCCGGTCAATTTAGCGAAAAGCTATGTTACTAGATTAGCTGGTAACAGTATGGAAGATACTATAACAGAGTCTAATATTCTAGTAGAGCTAGATATGATCTGTGAGATGGCGAATTTTAATGGACAATATTTTACTCAAGTTAATCAAGCTATGGCTTTACCAGTTTCTTTTAAGGCCGACGAAAAGGTATCATATGTTAAGTTTAATAGTTTAATGTTTGAAGGAAAATTTGTAACTTATTCGATTGTTAAAATTGGTCGTATCATTGGCGCTTCAATTGTTAGGGCTTTATGTCTATCTTTTGATGATGTAACTTTATTACCATTTTTCGATAAACTCCCCAACGACATGTTATTGCATGTGCCAGTATTAGCGGTTGATTCAATGTCTAGGAGTGAAGTTGATAATTTATGAAAATGATTTAACGATTGTTTCAATTTTACTTTTGGTATCTTTTATATTATCAGAAATAAAACTTCTAACTGGGTTGAAGGTGGTAGCAATAACAGCAATAATAATAACCGTTGTTGTTACTCCTAAACTAAACTTTGGACGATAAGTTTTAGTTCGATTTATTCGAAATGACGGAGCAGCACCAACGACTTGTTTTTTAAACAACTTGTTTAGGTAGTAGGCCCCTAAATAATAGAATAAAAAAGTAACAAAGAAATTATAAGTTAAACCTTGTTTTAACCTTCTACCAGATGTTAGGCTTGGATTATTATGTAAAAATTTAATTTTCCCATGTTTTTTTAAGGTATTTAAAATATGTAATTCATCACCACCCTGCATTGAGGTTAAATCATAGCCTTCAAAATAAGATTTATAAAAAGCAATATTCGTGGCTGTTATATAAAAAGGATGGTTAAAAATAATAGAATAAATGTAGTTGGCACTAAATAAGAAGTAAGTATAGCTTTTGCCCCACCATGGACCATCTATATATCTACAAGGCCCACTAACAGCGACGACACTAGTATTTTCTTTAAAAGTTTTATCTATTTTACTTAGCCAGTTATTTTTAAAGATAGTATCGGCATCGGTTGAAATAATAATTTCACCTTGAGCTATTTCACTACCAGCTTGACGAGCAAAGCAAACCCCAGCTTTTTTCTCTTTAATAACTGTAGCGTTCATATTACGGGCAATATCAGCGGTATTTCTGTTGAATTATTATCGACTACAATAATTTCGTATCGACCTTTAAAGTCTTGATTTTTTAAAGAGGTTAAACAAGATGATATAAAATCTTTTTCATTATAACAAGGGATAATGATACTGAATCGATACTTCCCGGAGTTTTTCATTGATTTTAATTATATCGTAATTTTTTTAAATATTAAAATAAACTGAAGCTTTTTTTAAATAGTTTATTTCAAGGTTTTTGTTGTAAACTATTTAAATTTGCCTTACGAAATAAAATAAATTAGTTCGTTGATTATCATTTAGTTCGTGATAGAGCGATTGTCAGATTTATTTTATCAATTAAGACATCAACCTTGAATTCGGCTTGGGATATGTCGTCTAACTCCATAGTAGTTAGTGTTTCGGCAAAAATTAAATGCTCTTGATTTTTAAGTGCTGTTTTAAAGTTTAGATCGTCGGTCTTGAGTAGTAAATTAATCCTATTATCAACATCAAATCCAGCTTGTTTTCTAGCGTTTTGAATTTGTCTAATAGTCTCTCTAGCAATACCCTCGTCTATTAAATCGGTCGTTAAGTTTGTATCGATTGAGACATCGTCACCCCATTCAATTGTTTTGACATTAAGTTCGTCGGCAATAATCTCTCGAAATTCGTCTGGTAATTTTGGAATTATGGCTTGAGAAAGTGGTTGTCTGACTTTTATTTTAAAATTAGCTCTTAATGCCAGCCCAAGATTAATGTATTGTCTAGCTTGATGCATATTAGTAATAATAGTCGAGTCGGATTTATTTGGTTTAGGCCAATCACTAAGATGGACTGATGATGGTAAATCTGTGTTTTTAATCAGTTCACGCCAAAGGTGATCCGTTAAAAATGGTGAAAACGGTGCTAGTAATTGACACAGACGGAGTAGCGTATAGTGTAATGTCCGATAAGCTTGGGTCTTATCGACCGTATCTTCAGTTTTCCAGAAACGTCGACGAGATCGTCTAATATACCAGTTGCTTAAATCATCTAAAAGAATGGTAATTGATTTAGTAGCTTTATCGAGTCGGTAACTATCCATAGAAGCTGTAACGATTGTGGTGGTTTGGTTTAGCATAGCTATTATCCATTGATCAAGTAGATTGGTTGAGGTAGGTTCAGTAAGAGGATTGACCGGATTAAATTTATCAATGTCAGCGTATAATTTGTAAAAATTAAAACTGTTATTTAAAGTCATAAAAATTTTACGTTGAACTTCTTTTAATAAATCAGATGAAAATCTTACGTCTTCTCCATTAACTATCGGACTGTTCGCCATAAAGAAACGAAGTGTATCGACACCAAATTGATCAAAAGTTTGATCCATTGGGGCATAATTTTTCTTTCTTTTTGATAATTTTTCACCATCAGCAGCCGTTACCCAACCACTACAAATAACGTTTTTAAAAGCTGGTTGATTAAATAAGGCGGTTGATAAAACATGAAGAGTATAAAACCATCCCCTAGTTTGATCAATCGCTTCAGCGATAAAATCGGCAGGGAAAATGTCGGAAAAGGTTTGTTCGTTCTCAAACGGATAATGGTTTTGACCGTAAGGCATTGAGCCTGATTCAAACCAGCAATCGAATACTTCGTCAATTCTCTTAGCTATTTTCCCGGAATCGGTTTTAATTTCAATTTTATCAATGTATGGTCGATGAAAGTTAACGATTAAGTCAGGGTTAACTGCTCTTTCTTTTAGTTCGGCAATACTGCCAATAACTGTGATCTCACCGTCATCTGTTACCCAGATAGGCAGTGGAGCTCCCCAAAAACGATTACGAGAGATAGACCAGTCGCGAGCATTTTCAAGCCAATTCCCAAATCGACCATTTTTAATATGTTTTGGTGTCCAGTTAATTAGCTGATTATTTATTGTTAAAGGTTTAATAAGGTCAGTTACTCTAACTAACCATGAATCTGTGGCATAGTAAAGTAGTGGTGTATCACATCGCCAACAGAAAGGATAGGTGTGTAAAAAAGTTTCAGCTGAAAAAACATTACCTTTTTTTGTTAAGTATTCAATTATCTTATTATCGGCGGATTTAAAAAATTTATTGCTTATTTCTGATGGTAAATTAAGATCTGATTTCACCTTACCAAATTCATCAATAGTAATAAGGACAGGAATATTCTTCTCTTTGGCAAGTTTTAGATCGTCTTCACCAAAAGCTGGTGCGACGTGTAGAATACCCGAACCATCTTCAATACTAACAAAATCTGCTGCCCAGACTTTATATAAATTATTTGAGTTGTCGATGTCTTTTAAATAATCTATTTCAAATACTGGCTGATAAGATAGCCCAACTAAATCTTTGCCTTGGAGTTCTTTAATGATAGTGTAGTTATCACTATTAAGACAGGCTAATCTGTTCTTAGCGACTATAATTGTTTGTGAGTCATTGTTATCGTCTAATAAATTAACATAAACATACCAAGCATCAGGGTTAATTGCGATAGCAGCATTACCAGGTAAACTCCACGGAGTAGTTGTCCAACCAAGCAAGTAAGCATTTTGATCAGTTAATTTAAATTTAACATACAGACTAGGATCAGAGATATTGTCTTGATAACCTTGATTCAGCTCAAAATTAGATAAGGGAGTAGCACATCGAGGACAATATGGTGATGAACGAAAATCTTTATAGACTAAGCCTTTATCATAAATCGTCTTAAACACCCACCAAACACTTTCGATATAAGTCTGGTCCATAGTCGAATAAGTTTTTGAAAAATCTGACCATCTACCGAGTCTTTTAAACATTTCTTCCCAAATGTTTTTGTATTTATAAACTGAATCTTGACATTCTTGATTAAATTTTTCAATACCGTAATCAATGATATCTTGTTTCCCTTTAAAATCGTGTTCTTTTTCAATAGCATATTCGATTGGTAATCCATGTGTATCCCAACCAATCCGTCTTTTGACTAAAAATCCTTGCATACTTTTATATCTGGTGATGGCGTCTTTAATAGTTGTCTGAACTACATGGCCATAATGGGGTAATCCATTAGCAAAAGGCGGACCATCGTAAAAAGTAAATTCTTTAGAGCCAGCTCTATTAGTTAAACTTTTTTCAAATGTTTTTTCTTCTGACCAAATTTGTAGCATTTTTTCTTCAATTTCAGCGAAAAAATGTTTTTTGTTGTCTGCCACGTTAAATGCTCCTGTTGATTATAGAGTAAAAGATCGGATCCATTATGTGTTATGGAGGTACCATCCGATTTCCGAATTTTTTCGGCACTTAATTGGTGGCTATAACGGGCTTCCCGCTCGAGTTCTAGTTGGGATTTTTATTAATTCCCTTTCTTCTCGGGGCTAACGATTGATAGTCGCTTCAGTTAAATATAACTACGCCTTTAGTCTCATTATAGAATATAAGAAATAAAAAACAAACACCCACTACCTGCTTTTATCGATTTTGGTCATCTTCTGCCTCTATCAGGTAGTAATTAGAGAATATAAGTAGATTTTAAAGTGTTTAAAGTTAATCTAATTTCAATAGCTTCCAATATCTTATTAATGGCTAATTTTTCATGATTTTATTAAATAACAAATTAGTTATCTATGATATCGAGTAGTTTTTCTGTTCGATAGTCAAGTTCTCGAGATAATCTATGGGATTTATTTTTTGGTTCGGTTAGCTCATATTCACAACTCAATAATATATTACGAAAAACTGAAGATTCTTTAAAGGGTGATAAAGCTAAATCTTTATTAATGTAAATTGTTGGTATATCATGATGATTTCGGGCTCGAGAATAAGATTGAGGGGGGCTATTCTTAACTTGAATTTTATGGATTGGTTGAATCGGGTTGGAAGTGTCTGATCTTGATTCATAAATAGTTATATCCCATGCTGGTTTGCTAGTAATCTCTATACAACTACCACCGTGGTCTTCGTTAAATGAACTTTGGATTGGTAGCCAGTCTTTAGTTCCAATTTCTTTTATTGCCCATCGTTGAGATAAGGCTAATACTGCAATTTCACCCAGTGTTCCGGTCATAATTTCTCTGTCCCTGTCACTATATAATGATAAGTTATCCAATTTTCTGGTGTAGTTACCACCAATTTTTACTAATTTTTCGTATTCTTTAAAAACTATTTCTTCTGTCGGTAAACTGTGTGTTGAGAAAATTATGGATAGTATTTTTAATTGTGATAGTCTTTCAAATGTTTTTAATTTTAAAATATCATTCGATTCAGATGAGTTAAATGAATTTCCCAGATGTTGTTGGGCTATTTTTAACCATGACGAGGCATGCATTGAGAGATCGTCAGCAGCTTTCATAACACACAATTCTCCAGCAATGTATTCTCCGTAAGCACCGTAATCTAGTAATTTATCGATTGATTCGAACAATTGTGCTTTGTTTTGTAAATAAGAATCAGCTATTATTCGGCAATTAAGATTGCTATTTGAAACTTGTGATGAATCGAAGTTATCTTGGTGTTCATAGTGTCTGATTGACATACTAGTACCTCTCTACTAATATATTTATAACATAGGATTATAAAATTAACAAGTAGTAGTTTTATACCTGCTCA
>JAJZCO010000031.1 GCA_021846095.1 bacterium
ATAATCCATTGACGGCTAATGCTATGCCTGAACCATTGGATCCTGCAATTGATCCTTTAAGTGGACATTTGCCGGTTTCAGAAGATGATATAAACAGTATGACATTGCCATCAGTGGTTCAAAATGTAAATATCGACGATCAATCACCCACTGAAACTGATCCAGTAGACGATAAATCTAATCAGGAAATCGATCAACCCCAGGATAAGATCGATCAAGCTCGTAATGAAGTCACTGAAGCATTATTGGACAGTCAAGATGAACATCTTCCACCAATCAAGGCTTTAAACGCTCAGCCACTAGTTGAATTATCCCATGTTGAACCACATGAAAATGAGATTAGTATTGATAAAACCACTGGCCAAGTCCTAACTAAGAGTGAGATGTTGAAAGATATTAATACTGAGTCTAGTGTTCCTCATGAATTAAGAATTGAGCCATTGCACGATATGAAAACAGAGAATATCTTAGAAAAGGTTAATGCCTCCAGTATAATTAATAATGTTTCTCCGCCACCAGTTCCACCACCCATTCCGATCCAATTTAACACCAGCTCTTAAAAATATTAATGATTGAGGGCTTGTTATTAGTCAATAAACCGTTAGATTGGACTTCTTTTGATGTAGTTAATCGTTTAAGGGGTTTAATTGCTCAATCAATTAATGTTAAAAGCCGAAGCGTGAAGGTTGGTCATAGTGGGACGTTAGATCCTTTTGCTAGTGGTTTACTCATTATTTTGATTGGTAAAAATTACACAAAAAAATCGGCTGAATTATTAAAATACGATAAAACCTATCAGGTGGTGGCTCGACTTGGTCAAAAAAGTAGTACGGGTGATACTGAAGGAAAAATTGAAGACGTTTCGACGATAAAACCTAGTCTCTCTCAAATAAAACATACCCTATCTTTATTTACCGGTCAACTTCAACAAACACCACCAGTCTATTCCGCTATCAAAATTAATGGTCAAAGAGCTTATAAACTTGCCAGAAGTGGTGATATTCCTCAGATGCCAGTTAAAACAGTTCAAATCTATCAAATAGAATTACAAGAATATATCTATCCGACAATTAATTTTTTAGCTAGAGTTTCTTCGGGAACTTATGTTAGGTCGTTAGTATCGGATATAGGTGATAAACTAAATGTTGGAGCTTATACTCAAGAACTTCGAAGAACAAAAATTGGCCAATATGATATTAAAAACGCTATCGAGATGGAAAATATTGATTTTCCGACCATCTGCCAGAATTTAATAATTCTTTAGTTGGCTGTCTGTCAATTAAATTTGCGTATCAATCTCTTATCTGATACAATAGACATAAATTATGATAGTATCAACTAAAAAAGCGGCAGTAATTAAAAGTGTAAAAGCTCATTCTAAAGACACTGGTAGTGCTAGTGTTCAAGTAGCAATTTTAACTGAGAGAATTAAAGAATTAACTCAGCATTTAAAATTAAATAAGCATGATTTTATGGCTCGACGCGGATTACTTCAGTTAGTTGGTCAAAGAAGAAGATTATTACGTTATATCGCCGCTGGTGATAGTTCTAAATATCTTAATTTGATCAATCAATTAGGTATTCGTCGTTAATAATGTACAGACCTTACTTTTTGAATTTTGAAAGGTTAGGTTCGAGTAAATTAAATATTTGACATTACTAAATTCTTTTCGAACAAAAATTATTAGGATGTACAAATTAATTAAATTGATGATTGTTAAAAAAATAATAACAGAAAGGATGGTATGGCAAATACCATAAACCCCGAAGGCAAATCTATTATAAGCGTTAAAACAGAATTTTTTGGACGTACTTTAAGTCTTGAAATTAATCGAGTTGGTTTTAGAACTACTGCTTCAGTTTTGGTCAAATATGGTGATACTGTGGTACTCGGTAGTGTTATGGTTAGTCCTAATGTAATTGAAAATTTAGATTATTTTCCGCTTAGTATCGATTATGAAGAAAAAATGTATGCTGCTGGTAAAATTAGTGGCAGTCGATTTGTCAAACGTGAAGGTCGACCTTCCGATGACGCTGTTTTAATTGGTCGTTTAATCGATCGTCCGATTCGACCATTATGGCCTAAAGGCTATCGTCATGAAGTCCAGGGTGTCGCAACGGTTTTAAGTATGGATCCTAATTTTCGACCCGATATGATAGCAATGATAGCATTAAGTACAGCTTTTATGCTTAGTGGTGCACCTTTTGACGGTCCGATAGCCGGGTTAAGAATAAGCCAAAAAGATAATAAATGGGTTGCTTTCGATACTCCAGAAAATTTAGCAACTAACCCCCTTGATTTAGTAGTAGCCGCTACTGAAACAGGTATTATGATGGTTGAAGCAGGAGCTAACGAAATTACTGAAACCGAACTTGTTTCAGCACTTAATTTTGCTTTTAAAGAACTTCAACCAGCAATTTCATTGCAAAAAGAGTTACTCCGTAAGGTTAAGAACGAAAAACAAGAGTATAGTTTAGTAAAAATTGATGAGCAGATTTTGTCTGATGTTGAAAAGTGGTTAGACAATAAGTTAGGACATAATTTACGTAAACCATATCCAGAAAGAAATTCTCTCATTAAAAAATTACTTGATGATATGAAGGATTATTTCATCACAAAACTAGGTGAGGAAGAATTTAAATTAAAGAAAAACGATTATATTGAAGCCTTTGAAAAAACTATTCATAAAGATGTTAGGCAAGGAATTATTAAGGATGGTATTAGACCAGATGGTCGAGCCTTTGATGAAATACGACCATTAAGTTCAGAGGTATCATTACTACCTAGAGTCCACGGGTCAAGTTTATTTACTCGAGGCCTAACCCAAGCCTTAAACGCTGTTACATTAGCACCACTTAGTTTTTCACAAGTTTTAAATACAATGGAAAAAGAAGAGGAAAGAAGATTCTTTCATCATTATAATGCTCCCGGCTATACTGTCGGTGAAATAAGACGTTTGGGAAGTCCTGGAAGACGTGAAATTGGCCATGGTTATTTGGCAGAAAGAGCATTATTACCTGTTTTACCTTCTGAAACTGATTTTCCTTATGCTATTAGGTCTGTTACTGAGATAATGTCTCAAAATGGTTCGACTTCAATGGCTGCAACTTGTAGTTGTTGCTTAGCTTTAATGGATGCTGGAGTTCCAATTACGGCGCCTGTTAGTGGAATTGCGATGGGATTAATTTTAGATAATTCTAACCCTATTATTTTAAGTGATATTGCTGACGCCGAAGATTTTGCTGGCGATATGGACTTTAAAGTTACTGGAACTACCCATGGTATTACAGCCTTACAGATGGATATGAAAGTACCAGGATTAAAAATAGACGTTTTAGAAAAAGCTTTACAACAGGCTAAAAAAGGTCGGTTTACTATCTTGCAACACATGTTATCTACTTTAGATAAACCAAGAAAAGAAATTAGTGCTTATGCTCCACGAGTTGAATCAATTCATATCAGCCCAGATAAAATAAGAGAAATTATTGGTAAGGGTGGCGAAATGATTCAGAAAATCACCGCTGAGACTAACACTATTATTGATATTAAAGACGATGGTACGATAACTATTGCCAGCCCAGATAATGACCGAATTTTAGCTGCTAAGCATTGGATTGAAAGTATTGTAGCGGATCCAGAAGTTGGTAAGATATATGAAAACGTTCCAGTGGTAAGCGTACTTGATTTTGGGGCATTTGTTCAAATTCTGCCAGGAAAAGATGGTTTAGTTCATGTTTCAGAAATTTCCAATGAACGAGTTAATAAACCCAGTGATATTTTAAAAGAAGGCGATAAAGTCACTGTTAAATTAATTGCTATTGACGATAAAGGTCGGTTGCAATTGTCTATTAAGGCTGTTGATAATCAAAAATGAAACAAAGACTAAATAATATACTTATCATATTGTTGGAGTTAGGCGGAGCTTATTTATTGATTAGTTTAGCGATTAATAGAGGTAATCCTCTCTATTATCTTGGTTGTTTTATTATCTTTGGAAGTTCAATTAATCGATTAATAAAATTAATATTACATAAAGATGGTAGATCAAGAGCAATTTAATAATTACGATTTGCTTCATATTATTAACCTGGCAGATCGGGAAAAACAACTAGAAGAATTGAAGAATATGATTAAAAATAATAAAATGTTGACTCAATTATTTCCTGATGCTAAAAATTTAGTGTTTGGTAGTGGCAATAAAAAAGCAAAGGTGATGTTTATAGGGGAGGCTCCTGGTAAAAATGAAGATGAATCGGGTGAGCCTTTTGTAGGAAGTTCTGGTAAAATACTTAATGAGTTATTAGATAAAATATCATTCAAGCGTCAAGACGTTTACATCACTAATATTGTAAAATATCGACCCTTAAATAATCGGGACCCATCGTTGCAGGAGAAAATGATCTTTTTACCATATTTAATTTGTCAAATATTGATTATTAAACCAAAATTATTAGTAACGCTTGGCAGACATAGTTTTAGTAGTTTAGTACCAGACAAATTAATGAAAGATTTTAGAGGTATAATATTACAAATTGATCTAGTAAAATTAAATATTAAATCACTTGATCTATCATCATTCAATACAGTTTTTAATCTATTACCGATTTATCATCCAGCGGCCACTATTTATAATCAAACTTTAAAGAAGGATTTATTAGTAGATTTTTTAAAAATACCGAATTTAATTAGCCTATAAATATATAAAGATCGTAATAACGAAAGGAACAATATTTTGAACCCAAATCAACAATCAAAAAATTATCAAAAAAAGAAATCTAATAATTATCAAAAACCCCCAATTATAACGGGGTCACAAATGTCATCGTCTAGGGGTGAAGCTGTTAGAGCTCTTCGACGTTCTCAAGCCGATGCTCAGAGAATAGCTAATCAATATCAAGCAGCCGACTCAAATGATTATCAAAGAGCAAATGTTATTGACGATGGCCCACGATTAAAAATCATTGGTTTAGGTGGTATGGATGGTGGTGGATCGAAAAATATGATCGTAATAGAATATCAAAATGACGCTTTAGTACTTGATTGTGGTAATGATTTAGGGGTTGATTTACCAGGTATTAATTATGGCATTGCCGATACGACTTATTTAGAATCAATTAAATCAAAGTTACGTGGTTATGTTATTACTCATGGGCACTTAGATCATATTGGTGGTTTACCACATATTGTTCCTAAAATCCCAGCTCCAATTTATGGTTCTAAATTTACTATTGGTAGAGTTGAAGAAATTTTTGAAAATTTCGGTTTACCAATGCCCGATGGTTTTGAGCTTCGAACAGTTACTATGAATGAAAATACTCATGAAAAATTAAAATTAGGTCAGTTTTTTGTTGAATTAATAAGGATTACACATTCTATTCCTGGTAGTACCTCAATCGTGGTTGATACGCCGATTGGAAAAATTGTGAATACTGGAGATTTTAGATTTGATCCTCAACCTTTAGATCATGAAAAAAGTGATATTGAAAGATTAGAACAAATTGGTAAAGAGGGAGTTTTGGCCTTACTGAGTGAAAGTACTTCTACCGAAAGAATGGGTCGAACACCATCTGAATCGACAATCGAAAAAAGTTTCGTTGATATTATGGAGCAAGCCCCAGGTCGTATATTTGTTGGATTATTCTCAACTAACATGAACCGCATACAGATGATTATTAACGCCGCAGTTTATCATAATAAAAAGGTTACTATGGATGGTCGAAGTATGATTTCGACTTTAGAAATGGCAGTCCGGCACGGATTTGTTAGAGTGCCTAAAGGTACTTTTGTGCCTATTTCTTCTGTTGCCTCTATGAAAGATAGTGATTTAGTGGTTATTTGTACTGGTTCTCAAGGTGAACCAAGTTCGGCCCTACAACGAATGAGTAACGGTGAACACCGACACGTTAAATTAAAAGAACAAGATACGGTTGTTTTATCCAGTACACCTATACCATATTCTGGTAATGATGGACATATTAGAACAATGGTTGATGATTTTCTAAAAAAAGGTGTTCATGTCTTTCGTCATGAAACTCATGTCCTTGATAATATCGGTCCCTTACATGTATCTGGTCATGCCTCTCAAGACGAATATGCTGAAATGATAAGTATATTAAAACCTAAGTTCTTTATTCCTATCTATGGTGATTATACTGCTAAAAAATATCATATTGATATCGCGATCGAACAGGGTATACCTAGAAGTAATTTAGTCAATGTGGAAAATGGTGTTGTGATCGGATTAACCGAAAATAAGATGGAAGTTATTGGAGAAGTTCCTCACGGTACGATTTTAGTGGATCAAACTGGTTCAATTGTTAGTAATGTCGTGGTTAAGGATAGGGTTTTGTTAGCTGAAGAAGGTTTAGTGGCCGTCGTCTTAACAATTGATAAAAAAACAGGCAATTTAATGACCAGTCCCGATATTATTAGTCGAGGTTTTATTTATATGAGAGACAATGAAGATCTAATGAATAACTTAAGGAATGAGCTAAAACGAGCTGTCGCCCAAAGATTTAAACGAATTGAACTTGATAGATTCAAAGCTGAATTAAAAGATCACGTCACCCATTATTTATTCGATCAAACTCAACGAAGCCCAATTGTAATCCCAGTAATTAATATCATCGGTATGCCCAAAAAAGATGGTAAAAATCCGGTTATAACTAAGTCTCAAACGCCGGAAGAAATTGCTGTCGATCAACAAAAAAGATTCCAAGAAATGCGAGCAAGATTATTAACTCAAGATGCTAGGATTGACTAATTATAAGTATAACTTTATGTTAAATTTTAAAATTGTACTTAATTGTATCTAGTAGCAAAGTGGTATACTAAAAATAATGGCCAACAAAAAAAAATCAAAAAAGATTAAAAAATCCAATAATCATAAGAATAGTTATGATTCTAATTCTCCTTTTTGGGTTTAT
>JAJZCO010000032.1 GCA_021846095.1 bacterium
AAGACCAAGCATTTTCAATGGGTCTGAGGTCGACGGTCGACATTAGCTCAGAATCAATTTCTAAAAAAATCAGAAATGCGGAGTTAATGAAAGTGCCATATACAGTAGTTATCGGTAATCAAGAACTGACTGATAAAATATTGAAACCTCGAATCAGATCAGACTTAATTGTAAGTGATAAAGAAATAGCTCCATTAAAAGTTGATGATTTTTTGAATCAAGTTAAAAATGAGTCTCAAACAAGGGCTTCTAAAACTAGTCTGATTTAAAAATAAAGTAGAAATAGATCATCGATGTCACTTTTAACGGTAGTTGGAGAAACGGGTTCAGGTAAATCTAGTTTAGTTTTAGAGATTGCTAAAAGACTAAATGGTGAAATTATTAATGCTGATTCAACTACTTTTAGGCGTGGTTTAGACATCGGTACAGCAAAACCTAGTCCGGAAGAAAGAGAACAGATTAGACATCATTTGATAGATATCATAGAACCAACCACAGTATTTACTGTATATGACTATAAGAGGCTAGTCTTGGAGACTATTAATAAAATAGAAAAACGTCATAAATTACCAATTCTAGTTGGTGGCAGTGGTCTTTATATTAACTCAGTAATATATGATTATAATTTCGTTGAGCATTTTAATAGGCAGTCATTATACCAAAAACTAAACGGAATGAGTTTAAAAGAACTACAGGATATGATTATAACCAAAGGTTATGATATTTCTAAAGTTGATCCTTTAAATAGCAGGCGACTAGTTAGTTTTATTTTAAACAAAGGCCAAATAACTACTCGGTCTAAATTGTTACCAGGCGTGGTTGTTATTGGTTTAGCTATTCCTAGGATTCAACTACAACAACGAGTGATAGAGAGAGTCGATACTATGTTACAAAATGGTCTTGAGGATGAAGTTAAACAATTAAAATCTAAGTTAGGGCTAGCTTTTAATCAGATTAATGTTATCGGTTACAAAGAATGGGACCAATATTTAATAGGAAAGGAAACTAAGTCTGAAGTTAGGTCGAAAATCATTAACCATACTCTTCAACTAGCTAAAAAACAACGTACATGGTTTAAACAAAATAACGATATAATTTGGGTTAATTATAATACTCAAGTGGACAGTATTGTAGAGTTAATTACTACAGCGTTTAGTAATTAAAATTTAAATAATATCAAAATACTGTTAAACTGATAATATGATTGATCAATTATTTGGATCTAAGACGAGAGTTAAACTTTTGAACCTATTTTTTAGTAGCCCTAATAGGTCTTTTTATGTTCGAGAAATAACACGCAAGATCGATGAACAAATAAATTCGGTTAGAAGAGAATTATCTAATTTATTGAATATTGGAATTATACATTCTGAAAATACAAATAATAGACTTTACTATGAAGTTAATCAAAAGTATGTCTATTATCAGCCGTTAAAAGAGATTTTTGGTCAAAAACTATCATCCGATAATCAGATTATTAAAAATGAAAAAAATAGTGAATCAAATACGATGGATTTAAAATTGATTGGACATATTGAGCTTGCTGTTTTAACCGGACAATTCACTAGAGATGAATTAACAGGAGTAGACCTTTTTATAATTGGTGATGTTAATACTAATGCATTATTAAAGTTTATTGAAGAACTTGAGAAGAAAGAAAATAAAGTTATTCGTTACACTATTATGGATTTGGAAGATTTTATCTATAGACAAAAAATTAGAGATCGATTTATTGTTTCATTAATCCAATCGAAAAAACAAATATTAGTCGATGTTAATAATTTATTGGGAGTTAAAGAGTAGAATGGATTTACAATTTTATGGTGCGAATACAATATCAATTAATTTTAAGGATCATAAGTTCGTTTTCGATGATAATTTAAATGAAATTGGACTAGATTCTGTTACTAAAGCTAGTGATGTTGCATTTTTCACTGGTCAGCATCAAGATTCAATCGCTCATTTGGTTTTTGATAGTGCTGGTGAATTCG
Organism: bacterium; assembly: GCA_021846095.1. Taxonomy (GTDB): domain Bacteria; phylum Patescibacteriota; class Saccharimonadia; order Saccharimonadales; family UBA4665; genus JAJZWG01. The sequence continues at coordinate 1,992 of JAJZCO010000032.1, forward strand.
AAATATCGGCTGTATCGGTTATTGGATTACCAGCAGCAGCTTATTTAGATGTTGATGGAAAAACTACTATGTTTAAAATAATATTAAATGACCTGACGGTTTTGATAACTGGTAATATTAACCCTAATATACCTGATTATTTGCTAGAAGAGATTGGTTTGATAGATGTCTTGATGATGCCGGTTGGTGGATTAGGTTTAATGCTTGATCCGGTTCAAGCATTAAAGGTCATTAAAGCCATTGAGCCGAAAATTTTTATACCAACTTATTATCAAACTGATAATTTGAAATATAAACAACCTCATTTAACGCTTGATAATATAATAGAGCAGCTGGGTTTGGAAGTTAAATCTAGAGAAATTAAATTAAAACTTCGTCCAAGCGAATTAACCGATAAGACTCAACTAGTTATTTTAGAAAAGGTTTAAAACTAATTAATTAACTGTTAGCAATAAAGCCTTTTTTCTTAAGTGTTCTGATAGCTTGAGTGCTAATTTTTAGGGTCATTTTTTTACCATCAACTGTAATTGTTTTGATTTGAAGATTTGGTTTCCAAACTTTTTTAGTATGTCTTTGAGAAAAACTAACATTATTGCCAAATTGCTTGCCTTTGCCAGTAATCATACATTTTTGCATAAGAATCCTTAACTAAGTAGTATATATTATTAAAAATATATTTTAATATATTTAGTATCTTTTAGTCAACAGTAAAATAAATATAAATATCTGAAAAATTTATTTTATTGTTATAATTTAATAATGTTTGCTAATTTATCCGGAGTAGATATCTTAATTGTCTTAGTGTCGTTAATTATTTCGTTAACTATTCACGAGGCAATGCATGGCTATGTAGCTCATTGGTTAGGCGATACTACGGCATCCGATATGGGTCGTTTAACTTTAAATCCTTTAAAGCATATTAATCTGTCTACTACTATTATATTGCCCTTAGCATTAATCCTTTTGGGGCAACAACCTTTTTTTGTAGCTAAACCTGTTCCTTTTGATTCTAATAAAGTTAAATATGGTGATTATGGTACGGCATTGATAGGGATATTCGGTCCTTTAACTAACTTAATGCTAGCTGCTTTAGGAGGGATAATTATCAGGATATTTTATTATAACTTAGATCAAAATCTTTTTAATATCATTATTATATTCACGCAAGTCAATATAAGTTTTTTTGTTTTTAATATGATTCCTTTTCCGCCTTTGGATGGATCTAGACTTTTATATGCCTTTGCGCCGGAATCTGTTCAAAGAATAATGAGGCAAATTGAATCGATTGGATTTGTATCTATAGTTATTTTCATAGTTTTAATTTTTCAATATGTAGCTGGCCCAATTGTAAATATTGAAAATAGCCTACTTAGATTTTTAGTTGGAGTTTGATTTAGTATAATAATTATGGAATCGAGCTACATTAATTTGTTTATCGAGAAAATGATTATCTGAATACTAATCATTAGGGAAACTAATATTTGCAATAACCGTGGTTGTTGCGTGAGGATTCCCACCTGGGTTCTTCTCAGGTGATCTTACTCGAAGCTCGATTCCTTTTAAAAGTTATTTGTTATTTTATTATTTGACGACGTTTATATTTAAATTAGAAGACGATGTAAAGATGTTAATTTTCAGGCTTATGGGATAAATTTGATAATATAACGAGCATTGATATCGTCTATAGTTTTAGATCGTAATCAATATGATAAGAATAATGGTTATGAAAATATTAAATTGAATGAATATTTTTTAAATAATTAATCGTGATAATAGTTTCAATAGGCTAAATTTAATTTGTGATGAATCTTTATTTGGTTGCAAATAATATGTACTGTTCAGTATTGATATCTGATTAAGTTATAAAAACAATAATTTTGGTCGGGGTGACAGGACTTGAACCTGCGACCTCACGGCCCCCAGCCGTACGCGCTAGCCAACTGCGCTACACCCCGCGACGAATATATTATTATTGTAACAGATTATAGGCAGCTTAAATAATGGTATATTTAGATTTAATATGCTAGAAATTTTTGGACTATTAGAATAACAGTGGAGTTAAAGTAGCTAAAGCATAAAAGTGTATGGTAAGATAGATTAAGAATGTGGCAAAAAACAAAACATGGTTTATATCGTCAATTTAATTTCGAGGATTTTACTGCCGCTTTAGAATTTATTAATCAAGTTGGTGATTTAGCTAAAGAGTTTAAACATTATCCAAGACTTGAGAATGAATGGAATGTAGTCCAATTATGGCTGATTACACATGAAGAAGAGCAGAATATCGGTCAAGCTGATGAGATGATGGCTAAAGCAATAGATGCTATTTTAGATAATAAACTTAAAAATCAGACCATAAAACTAGGTAATAAAAATGAGAATGTTATAAAAGAGGTTAAAATGTTCGCCGACGGGGGGTCTAGAGGCAATCCCGGCCCTTCAGCCAGTGGATTTGTTATTATAAAAAACGATAGCGATGAGATACTTGTTAATAAGGGCGTTTATTTAGGTATTACTACCAATAATCAGGCAGAATATACTGCATTAAAATTGGGTTTGGAAGAATGTTGTAAACTAAATTATCGAACAGTCCATGTCTTTATGGATAGCTTATTAGTGATTAATCAAATGAAGGGTATATATAAGGTGAAAAATCGCGATCTTTGGCCGATTCACAATGCTATTTTAAGCTTGATTAATCAATTTCAACATGTATCGTTTCAGCACGTACCCAGAGAATTTAATAAATTAGCCGATGCTGCTGTCAATAAAACATTAGACGAATCGATAGATAAATAAAAAATGTTATATAATTAAAAGTGCCAGATTATTGACCGATCGCGTGTTTTATACACGAGGAAAGTCCGGGCAGTAAAGAGAGTGATAGTCGTTAACGGCGACCAGATGTGAATCTAGGGAAAGTGCCACAGAGACAATACTATCGTTTTTTAACGGTAAAGGTGAAAAGAGCGGTGTAAAAGACCGTAATTTATACTGGCGACAGTATAAGATGGTAAACCCTATCAACTGCAAGGAGGTAAGTTTTAAGTTTTTACTTTAGTGTCTCGCTAAACTTACCGTTTAATCCGCTTGAATTTATGAGCAATTATAAATCTAGATAGATGATCGGTAGTCTTTATTTTAAGACCACAGAACCCGGCTTATAGATAATCTGGCTATTTTTGTTTACTTGTTTCGACAATAGCTGTAAATGCTTTGGGCTCACTGATTGCTAATTCGGCTAATATTTTTCTATCTAAAATGATATTTGATAGCTTAAGATTAGCGATTAATCTTGAATAAGTTGTATTATTTAACCTTGCTGCTGCGTTAATACGTGTATTCCAGAGTTGTCTAAAAGTTCTTTTACGATTTTTTCTATCTCTTGTGGCGAACTGTAGCCCTTTTGTAATAGCTTGTCTACCACGTTTAATACTGGCTCTATTAGAATGCGTCATGCCTTTAGTGGCTTTTCTTATTTTATTATGCCTTTTATGGCTTGTAACACCTCGTTTAATTCTCATTATTTAATTCTCCTTGCATATTATGATTTATGACTATATTCCTAGTTTACGTTTAATAATCTTTGTCGTATTCCCTTGGTAGGTTTTTAGTCCAGCCAATGATCTTTTTCTTGATCCTGATTTTTTTTGTAAAAAATGGTTTAAATTTGGGCGACCAACCCTTACTTTGCCATTTTTAGATATTTTAACTCTATCTTTTGTTCCACTGTGAGTTTTTAGTTTAGGCATTGGTACTCTCCTTAGATGTTGTATTATTCATAGTTTTATGTGATTTATTGATAGCGGCAACTCTTATTACAAAATTTAATTGTTTACCCATTAAAATCGGCTTTTGATCAATAATTATTTTATCACCTAGTATATCGATTATCTTGTCCGCTAATTGAAAACCAATTTCTCGATGAGCTTGTTCTCTACCTTTATAGACTAGTGTCATTTTTACTTTATGGCCGATACTTAAAAATTTTTCAACCTTTTTAAGTTTAATCATTAAATCGTTATCACTTATTTTTAAACCTAAACGTATCTGTTTTATGTCTAGTATCTTGGAATTTTGACGATTCTTCTGTAATGATTTAGTCTTTTGGTAATTAAATTTACCCCAATTAATAATTTTAGCAACAGGTGGTTTAGCTTCTGGAGAAATTTCAACTAAATCTAAATTTTTTTCTTTAGCTAAATTTAGTGCTTCTTCTTTTGAAAGAACTCCTAATTGATGTCCATCTTCGTCTATAACACGTAATTGAGATGCTCGAATTTCGTGATTCAAGCGATTGTATTTAGTTATTTCTAATTCTCCTTAATTATTATTACTTTTACGGACTATTTTAACAGATTAATACTATTTCAACAACACCCTTTATTATTATGTTGAAATTCAGTAAAAATGTCCGCTCGTTCGATCTTTAAGTTATTTTTTTGATTGGTGGTTTCTGATTAGGTCGATTGGTTATATTGTAATGCAATAAGTTAAGGATGGTTCTTGGAAGGTCTATGTGAATTTAGTAGTTTTGTAGAAAGTTTCGTGTAAATAAGATATTTTGACTTCACGAATTTAGGCCTTCTAAATCCATGAAGTTAGGACTAAATAGCCTAAACCTTTATTAAAATACCTTTATAGCAATATATTTATTAAATATAATAAATTAATTATCTATTTTTAAACCTTAA
>JAJZCO010000001.1 GCA_021846095.1 bacterium
CTGCGAAAAAGCAGCAAATAAATAAAAAGGGATACTTAAAATCAAGATAGATTTAATCATTACACTTTTTATTTTATCTAATTTTGCTAAATATAACTAAAACTTTAAAGCTACAATCAAGAATTGGAAACCTACTTAAAGGTTGAATCTAAATATATAAATCTGGCTGGTTCATTACCACTCAAGTCGATTGTTACTACTATTTGGCATTTAACTATAAATAAATTTTCTACGAAATTTAGACTACTTAAATCTTTAAATGAAATAAAAATCATTCTGGCCATTAATATATCTACACCTCTGATACTGATTCAAATTATTAAACCTTGACAACTTATAACTTGAATTACTCATGAATTCGCCATTAGATAATTAACTAAAAATAACCGACTCAGGACATACTGTTTTATAAAAATAATATTTTCTAGACTATTAGAAGACTTCTCGAAATTAGCGACCATTTTAATCCTTCCGAAAAATTGTAACCGGTAAATTGGTTTTTATATTGTTTAAGTTTCAGTCCTAGCTAGCTCGCACTTGAATATCTGGAGATAGCTATGCCTTGACTAATTGTTTCCTAAAATAAGGGACTTGGTGGATTAAACAAAAATATGAAAATACTTAAGAAGAATTATAGTTAATAGAACTATCGAAGAAGTAAATTCTGGATATTTAAATTTATTTGGCATTGTCGTTATTAGTCTATAATAATCTTAATGAAACATAATAAATTAACTAACATATTTAATAAAATAATCCTTGTTAGCCTAATAATTTTAGTAAGCTTAAGTGCACTAATTTACTTAAATTTCAGTAGGCTCAATAACCTTATATTTGATTCCTATCAAAATGAATTAAAAAATAACTCTAGTGCTTTAATGAATCTTTATTTTAAGGCTTATTCCGATAATTTAAGCAGCTTTTTAAACCAATCTATCAATAGTCTTGAGAATATTGCCTCAGATTCTTACGTTCTAAGCTCGGTACTAAGCAATAATCAGCTAGTACTTTCATCTTATTTGACTCAAGAAGAAACTTACCAACCTCAATTTCAAGATTTATCTATCTATAACTCTACTGGAAGTTTAATCGCAGCAAGTAGTAATTATGGAAACACCATCCAGTCTATTAACAATTTAAATCCAGCCGTGAAATATTTGTTCAATCAACCCAGTCCTCAAACTTCGCTAAATTATTCAAATACCTCTAAGGTCTACATACTATCGATCTATACTCCTATCACTAATACTTCTGGGGGATATAGCGGAGCAGTCTTAGGTTCTATAGTAGTTCACAACATACCAAAATACACGAATTTTGACTATTCAAACCAGAATATTCATGCCTTTGTGATTGATTCTACAGGTAACATATTGTTCCAAGATAATAGTACGAAGGTCCCAAATCTCAACATTAATCACTATCCAGTCTTAAATAAACTACTCCTTAATTTAAACAATAGTAAAGATAGTATTAATTTTAATAATTTAGGTACCATAGCGATTGCTAAAAATATAACTACATCCGTAGTCGTACCATTGTTTATCATAACCTATGCCTCTAGCCAAAAATTGGCTTTAAATAGCAATCTTTCAATATCCAATATTGATCGATCTTCATATGGATTTATATTGTTAAACTTAGCGTTCTTTATAGTCTGTTTCCTGATAATAATATATGTTCTTATGCAATCGTCTAAAAACGAAAATTCTAAAAAACCCTAGGAGAGTACTTGTGTGGTAGAATAAATAGATAAAAATAAAATATCAAAAATGAGTCATAAATCTCAGCTAAAAAATAAACATCAAGTCCTAAAGAAAACCAAAAAAAAGTTATTTCGAAAGAGACTACCTTTTTACAAAAAAATCTTACTACATCCAGTGAGTATTTTTATTACAATTGGAATTGGTGTTTTGATATTTGGCTCAGTTTTTATTAGTAATGCCGACAGTTATAATGTGACAGCCACCGTTCAAGCTCCTAGTTTAGCAATTGGGGCCTATATTAAATATCCACTAAACGGAAATCAGGTACACACTTCTCCTCTAAATATTAGCGGCACCTGTCCCAATAAGTCTTATATTGAATTAATCCGAAACGGATACCCTAGTGGTTATGCAAATTGTTCATCTCAAGAAACTTTTCAGATCCTGAGTGACTTAAGTATTGGAACAAACGATCTTCAAGTCCGGTCTTATAACATAACTAATCAGCGTGGACCTTCGACCCCATCTATTAGGATTGCTTATTCCGTCATTTCATCCTCTAATAGTAATTCAACTATTGAAGTTAACAATTCTCCTATCACATCTATTGGAAGTATATCTCCAATCGGTACTACTAAAGCACCAACTACACCTTTAATCTTAGGTAGCACCTATCATTATCGATCGTTCTTAAGCGGTAATCAATTTCATTGGGGGATTGACTTAAAAGGTGGAAATCCACCCTATGTCGTAACTATTACTTGGGGTGACGGTCAAACTTCTAGTCTGTTAATTCAGAACGATCCCCTGTTTGATATTACACATGACTATCAGAAACCGGGTAACTATTCAGTGATAGTTTCAGCAGTTGATAGCAGTGGAGAAAAGTCTACATTTCAAATACCCGCAGTTATATCTAAAGCTATCGCTCTGATCCATGCAACAAATAATAAAACACTTGTAAAAGCTGAATCACTTCCTAATAGAATTAACAATGACCTGAATAATTGGGTATGGATAACCTGGCCGACATATGGAATATTAATTTTGATGATGATTAGTTTCTGGTTGGGCGAAAAAGAAGAATATAAAATCGTATTTAATAAGCACAGAAATTATTCCAAAAGAATTCATCACAATTAAACAAATCCTCATTATTTAATAAGTTTTCTTAAAAAATAGTAGTACCTACTTCTGCAACTACATACCAATTTGTTCCGTTGGATTGAAGTGTGACTGATTCATTTTGAGTACTTAAAGCTAACGTAGTCGCCCCATCAATAGTCCCTCCTCCCGATGCAATGGTAATAGTTCCAGTCGCTATATTTTTAATCGTATACTCCCGACCTGTAATTCCAGAGGCACTGGGTAGTGTAATTGTAATTGTACCGCTAGCCAGAATAGTGGAATCTGTAGCCGTAATAGTATAGTTAGCCGTTTCAGTCGATATAGCAGTAGCAATAGGACCATTAACATCAAGTAAAGTAGTAGGAGTAACAAGGTTAATTCCGACCTGACTATTTCTGACGGTCATTGTAAATTGTCCACTGGTATTTCCAAAATCTAGCCCTCCAGAAGTATTACGATAAGCAATATCTCCAGTCGGAGCATTAGTATACCATTCCCCAGTGGACTGGACATATCCTATCCAAGCATTATTTCCAGCACCGCCTGATCCTAGTCCAGAGGCTCCTGTAGTCGGTAAATTAATCCAAGTTCCATTAAGAAAAGAAGAAATAGCAGCACCACCAGCAAAATTAACGGTTCCAGTAAAAGATTTAATACCAGCAAAACTCTGAGTAGTTGTATTAACTAAACCGGCATCAGATACACTAGCAGACTGCAAGAATAAGCTAGATCCAGAAATAGCCGCTCCGTTCGCACTTACTGTACCTCCATCCAATGTACCGATTGATGAAATGCCCCCAGAAGCACTTGAACAAGCTCCAAAGATTAACTGAGTAGCGGTTGTAGAACCAGACTCTAAACATTGATTGACTAAAGGAGCTGAGATAGGCAAGTTCAAAACATATGAACCTGAAGGATTAGTAGATGGAGCTGTGAGGCCAACCGTGTTTGTTCCCCCAGATGAATAAAAAGTTACTAGACCGGAACTAGACCCAGCTGTTCCAATCAATATACTACTATTAAAAGTTTTTGCACCGCTAAAAAACTGAGCAGTATTATTAACTAAACCCGGGTAACTACTACTAGCTGACTGAAGGTACATAACTGTTCCTACAATTGTTGCTCCACTACTATTAGCAGTCCCACCGTCCAATGCACCAACCGATGTTACTCCACCAGTTCCACCAGTTCCAGAGCACGACGCGAAAGTTAACTGAGTTGCTGTTACAGATCCCGATTCTAGACATTGATTAGTAGATGGGACAGTAATCGGTAAAGCTAGTTGATAGGATGATGAAGGATTAGTAGATGGAGCTGTGAGGCCAACCGTGTTTGTTCCCCCAGATGAGTTTAATACAATATTTCCCGATATTGAACCAGGGATACCTACTATTAACTGGGCTGTCTGTGAATCGAATTGTAAAATTGATACCGCGGATGAATTCTGAATCATAAAGGCATTAGTAGTTGAACTAGTCGTTTGTATGGTTTCCGTAGCTGTTGGACTAGCGGTATCTACTCCTAAATTACCATATCTGAGTGCAGTAGTACCGTTGCCAATGATTAAGTTAGGATTAGCAGCAGGACCAATCTGAAATTCTCCACCACAGTTATTTGTACCAAATATATCCGCACAACGATGTTCGTAGCGGATATTTTGCTGGGCTCCACTGGAAGGCAGAAAACCGAAATCAACAAGATCAATTGAGGGATTAGAAAAAATTGCACCATTTGAGCCAGTTCTATTTTCAAGAGACATCGAAACATTGCCATATTGATCACCGGTCTCTGCTATTGTCAAGCCAGTTGATCCCGTTATAGTACTGTTGGCAGTACTTAAAGATATATTACCACTAGTAGTAATTCCCCCACTCACCTGAAAAGAATTACCACCTACAGTGGGTGTTTCGTTAATCCCAACCAAATTATTTACAGTATCTATTACTAAATTATTCGATGTTCCGAGACTATCTTGTACCTGAAAAGCAGTCGTACTATCTATGGCGTCCTTGAAGGTTACTCCACCATTTACTGTCAATGTTTTATTGGTAGCTACTACTGTGTTTTGATTTAAATCAATAGTTGTGGCGTTCGTGGAACCAATGGACAATGCCTCAGAGGATGGAGTATCAATAGAAGGGCTTTGGATATCGGTAATTCCTTGCAATATATTAGCAATGCCTGTTCCAGATAAATTAAAATTACCCAATTGAGCAGTTCCAGGATTAGTGTTTTGAAGTTGTAAAAATTGAGATGCACTTAATCCACCCAGTTCTCCTGAATTAAAGGAATATGGGGTAGAAGTAAGCAAAATATAAGGACTCATTACACCATCGCCACCACAATTTGCCGTAAAGTTTCCAGCTGGCGTGCAACTAGACGTATTGCCTATTTGAATAGATAAATATAATGGATAAGTATTCCACGGGATACTTGATCCAAAAGGATTAACAGACCCTAAATTAACTTGAAATATTCCACTCGAAAAATTAACAGCTTGAGAATTACTAACTAGATAATCCTCCTTCCAAACGCTCGTACACCCGGTTCCAGTATTAGAAGTACACCCAGTATATATCTGAAATTCGACATTATAACTTCCATCAGGGATATTAATTCCAGAATTTCCAACAATTTTTCCTTCAAAACTTAATTCTTGATTAATTCCAGTAGCGGCAAATATTTTAATTGTACCCAACAACAAAACACCAATAATTAAAAGTAACAATAACGCAGTACACAATCCGAGTTTCTTCATTTTATATAATCTATCCCTCATCTTCCCCTGTTGATAATTATACCAAACGTAAGCGTCAAGTGGTATCAATTCTAAGTAAAATGTTGGTCACTAACCATATTTAAATCATTAGGAGGCACTTATTAAGGGGACGTACAACTCGGGCATTAACTCAGTTGTATCTTGGATTACGTAACTACACGTGGTTCATTAGTACTTGATTCATATTATCTGACCGAGAAACAGGAGTATTATAATGCTCTCCACGGAGTACAAGAGTATATTTATAAAACTGCTGCAAAAACTAACCTCGACTCCTGGATTAAATATTTTGCAAATAGATTTTTGTCATCTGCCAAAATATTGGCAACAGAGATTACAGTATTATCTAGCGTTCTAGGGACGAAGCGAGTTCCACAGAAAATTGTCCCACTCCTCATATAATGAACACACTGTCTTAGCTAAAACAGTATAATTAAGTAAACAAGTAGAACAACACCCGACCACGACTGAAGCTTTATTCGTGCACTACGAGATCAAACGTACACTAAGTAATCCAATAATAGAGTACTCGCGTTATGTCTTAAATAAAGGCAGTTTTTTTGAAAAATCAAAACTAGTAAAAAGGGTAAAAATAAATTGATGATTAAAAATGGAATAATTATACTTTCAAGATAAGCTTATATTATTATCATTTATAAATTTCAGAATACTATAGCCAGGTACTATAACGGCTAACGATGCGCTTTGGCTCATGTTTGTCGGCTGACCAATTTCATCCAAAACACTTGTTAATCTTGAAGCTGTAAGCATACCTATAATCTTGGCGTCTTGAAGTCTATATACAGGCCCTCCACCATTACCAGGATTACTAGTGACATCACCTCAAAATAACATTCATATTTTTATGGAATAATAGTCCAATTATTAGCTATGTGTCCACTATTAGTTACTCAACTTGGCTCTCCTAAAGGATAGTCGGATATAGCAATTGCTTCTCCATTTTTGAGCCTACTACCCAAAAGATCGGCTGATTTGGAAACTGTTACTGGATCGGCTTCACCACCTACTCTAATATTTATATTGAAAAGATTACCTGTTCTTAGTTTTAGAAGAGTTAAATCGTTTTTTGGATCTCTAGATATAATATCGAATTCCGCACCAGAAAATGAAGCCATAACCTTTAGATCTTCTCTGTCTACGCTTTCCCCTGCAAAAGCCACGAAAAGCTTACCTTGGCCATGGACTTTAACTATAACTTTTTTACCGTAGCTACTCACATGTAGAGCTGTAATCAGAAAACTCTCTTTCGATATAGCAAAAGCCGTACCAAGAGAGCTATAAACGTATGCTATTTGGTTGATGCAAAGTTACTTGTATCGGAATATGGCTGGCTTTATTTTATTAATTGCATCAGTAAGGGTCATACATGATCATAGTCATTAAAGTAATTATGGAATACAATCTAGTTTACGCGTGTGTCACCCTCACAAAGAGGAGCAGGCATTCCTGGAACCACATACAAGAAGTAATTTTGCTGTATTCAACGATTTTACCTGGTTCGAGCCAAAGGGGACAGAACTCGAACCTAATTACAGAGATGAAATTTGAAGAAGTAATAAAAAAACTGATCTAAGACTCGGCCTACCCCTGTTGGTGCATGTTCTGGTTGCGGGGACAGGACTCGAACCTGCGACCTCGTGGTTATGAGCCACGCGAGCTGCCGCTGCTCCACCCCGCTATGATTTTTCTTTTCTATATCTTATCACAGATAACTTAATTGTCAATCTAGGCTGCCTAGATTCTATCCCGAATTGCAACACCGAGTAGTTTTTCTCTAGCTAATATGTACTGTCTTTGCTGAATTGGTGTCCTGTAATTGTAGCGCTTTCTTGGTCGATTGTTTAGTTTTGTCTCAACTATTTTAATATGTCTGTTAGTTATTTTCTTAAAATCGCTTCGTTTAGGGAAGTACTGTCTAACTAAGCCATTGAGATTCTCATTAGACCCACGCTGATTACTACAGTAAGCATCAGCAAAGTAAATTTTAGCTTTAGTTCGGTTGTTTAGCTGTTCGTACTCAGCAAATTCATTACCTCGGTCATAGGTAATAGTATCCCAGTTAATCTTCCTGACGGAACAACAATAACTCTGCATATTATTTCAGACCAAATAACAACTAAAATAAGATTTCTAAAAAACAACCGAGTACTTGATTACCAAAAGATACTAACACCAGAACAACTCCAGTTTTAAATTTGTGATGCTACTGTTTTAATCTTGGGTTAAAATACTGCCGCCCATGCAGGCTATTCTTAACATTAACATTGTTTATTTTTGAGAATTTATTTTTCGTTTGCTGTTTATTATTACAACGTCATACACTAGATACTGACTAAATAAAAGAAATACTGCTATCCTAAACTACACAATATCAAGAAGCCAAATATATATACTGGTGCTAAATTAGAAATAACTACTGAGACGGCAACTTTAGTCCACCACACCCACTTCTATAAATTAATCAATCGAAAATAGTCAGATAATGGTAGTAAGTTTCAAGCAAGTTATCTAGATTGTTATCGCTACTGTGTAGCTCACCTTACTATTTTAGGCGCTATAAGAAGAATAAACAGGGGTATATCGAAAACTTCAACAAAACATACATTTAGTTTAATTAACTTTACTTTTATGAAAAATTTTGATTTATCAAAAAATAAACGATATATTATACCTATATTAACTGAAAAAAAGTTGAAATAATTTTAAGTTAATATTTTTAGAATTATAAATTAAGGAGTAACATATGGGCCCATTATTGAAGCTAGAAGATCAGTTAGATAAAATAGTTAATAAAAGTCTCCCTCCACTTCCTAGTAACGCTAAGAAGTTTATGGTAACTATTGCTCCATGGGTTGCGCTAATCGGAGGAGTATTATCTTTATGGAGTGCGTATGCTTTATGGAAATGGGCACACACACTTTCTTTAATCAATAATTATACAAAAGCATTAAATTCAATGTATTCTATGTACGGTTATGGGTATAGAGCTCCAAACAGTGTCGCCCAGATGTCTATCATGATGTGGATTGCTATGATTATTATGTTAATAGAGGGAGTTATCTACTTATTAGCATTTTCAGGTCTAAAAAATCAAAAAAAATCAGGTTGGAACCTGTTATTTTATGGTTTAGTAGTTAATGTTGTTTATGGAATTGTAATGATATTTACAAACTACGGAGGAATGGGAACATTCTTAGGATATTTAATTGGTAGCTCAATCGGCGCTTACTTTTTATTTCAAATTAGATCATCATATAGTAAATAATAAAATCTAAAACCTGGTATTTTAGCAAACTAGAAGAAAAGATTATGTCTAGTTATTATTCTACCGATACTAGAAGGACTAAGACTATAGCCATAGTCTCTTTTTAAAATAATAACTAACTTATACTTTAAAAGCGCTAAATTAGCCTTACGGAGTTTTTTAACAATACCTAAAATATCAGTAGGCCGACGAACATTATGGGGACGAGACGAACGATACTCTAAGCCAATTAATCCTTGTCCTTGAGATCTATTCAAATAAAAATAGGAGGTTTTACGAACTATCCCAAAGTGATGATAAGTTAACCTATAGCTCTCCCAAAACAAAACCTGCTAAAAGCTATAGTTAAATGTTCTGTTATTGATGAAGCTTGTAAAAGCTTCTTTTGTTTGTGTAAAACTTGAATATTGAACATTTGAAATAGCTTGTTTGGTTACTCCCCAAACATGTTCTATGGGGTTATGGTCTGGAGCATAGGGAGGCATAGCAATAAGATGAACTTGTTCAAGAAGTTTATCTTTTGCTAACTCTTCTCTAATAAGCTTACTTTTATGGAATGGAGCATTATCCCAGACAATACAGATCTTTTTATTGGAGTAATTATCTAAAAACAACTTATATGCGTTTAATACTTCTGCACTGTTTTGCCAAGACATCTCAAAGACTTCACACTTAAAGTTCTTTTGGTTTAAGAAACCAATATAACTTTGAGACTCTTTATTACGATTAACTTTAATAATTGTTTTCTGACCTTTTTTGAGCCAAGCTCTTCTAGTAATAGCCTCTTGATCCATTCTAACCTCATCAACCGCAAAGACTTCCCAGGAATCATCTTTTAGTAATGGTTTAAGCTCTTTTTTTATATCATTTATTCTTTCCTTAATGAATACCTCATCTCGTTTATGGTCAAACTTATCTGGATACTTAAAACTGAGGTTAGAAAAGGTTAATAAAAAATGATATGAGCTTGTTGATTCATATACTATTCCAAACGTAGCTTGAATATATTGTTTTAACTGGGGCACATCCCAGAATTCCTGAGGTAAGCCATAGTTAGATGGAGATGATTGAAGTACTAGCTTAATTTCCTCTTGTTGAACTTTGGTTAATTTACCAGCATTGTTATTATCTTGATGTCCTGTGAATAGACTAGCTATTCGATGTTTATGCCAATCATTAAGCCATAAGGATATGGTTCTTGGTTGACGTTTCATAGCCAAACCAATGGTTTGTTTAGAAGTGCCACCATAAGCCAGTAATACAGCATAGGCCTTGAGTTGTACTAAAAGTAATGGTGAGGTTTTTGCATAATCTTGCAATAAGACTATTTCTTGATTTGTGATATTTATTTTTGTCATACCTAAAGCATAACAAAAAATGCAGGTTTTGTTTTGGGAGAGCTATAGCGTTATTGCTATGTGAGTAATAGTAATCTATCCATTTTAATCTTAATTTAGCTTCCTTAGATAAACTTACTGTTTGTTTTATACTACCAAGCTTAGGAACAATAGTACCAATTCTGGTATAAACTCCAGTATGCATTGAAACCTCCTTTAGATACTTAAATTATATTCTAAAAGTGGCGCCTATGTATCTGAACCTGGACACACTATTAAGTAACTAGAGCTAACTTAGACTGATCGATGAAGGAAAAAATTTACCCAAGCCTGAATATTTTTTTGCCAGATAGGTTGATTAGAATTATTATTAACTTTGGTTATTACACTATTTGGTGGAGTAACCACATAACTCATTGCAACACTATTCGGAACAATTAGCTCCGTTTCACCGGGATTACCTAAACCAAAATTTTGCCTAGCCGACAATTCAATATATTGTTTAGAGTTATAATACTGATTCTCTAGAGCTAAATTATTATTCTCTAGTTTTTGCACCTTAACTTCTTCATTTAGTTTTAAAATCTGTTTTTGCAAATTATAATTAGTTTGAATTGTTTTAACCCCACTCCAACTAACCATTAAAACTATCACTACAAATAAGACTTGCCCACTAAATTTAATGTCCTGAAATCTAAATAGAAAATTTTTAATTATTTTTATGTATAGTTTTAAATTCATGAATAACTTTTAATTAATGTTGTCTTTAAACATTATATAACTTTTCTATATATATCTGGTATAATGCTACCTGTTAATCGTTATAATTATAAAAGAAACTTTAACAACAAAATATTATTTGGGGGCGTAGCTCATCGGTTAGAGCAGGCGGCTCATAACCGCTTGGTAGTTGGTTCGATTCCAACCTCCCCCACCAAACCAGTTATTTTTGTTAAAACCCAAAATATTATACTTAGAAACTTTAAAACCTGTTTATAATACGCATTTAATACTAATGGGCAACAATATTCCCATATATCTTAATCATATTATTTTTTTCAGAATTTTAAGGGCTTCATCCGGAGTATGAATAGACATAATCTGAGTCCTAAGTTCATTGGCACCATCAAAACCGTTAATATACAACTTAGCAAATTTAAATAATTGCTTAAATGAACGTTCATTATGAATATAAGTTAATTTAAAAAGTTCGATGTGTTTAATAAATAGTTCTATTTTCTGATTAACTGGATAGCTTAACCACGGACTATTTTTCGAAAACACGAACGGATCTTTTAGAGCCCCTCGACCGATCATTAATCCATCAAGTTGATATTTTTGAGCCAATAAATCGCCCTGTTCTCGGCTATCTATATCGCCGTTACCAATAATTAAAACATCCACCTTTTTTTGATCTCTAATTTGCCTAATATGGTCAATAGTATTCCAATCAACCGGAGATTTACTCATCTGTTTTCTAGTTCGACCATGAATTGTTAAGGCCGAAATTTCAAAGTCAAGCAAAAATTCTGGCCAAGAAATATCAACTTCATTAAAACCAATCCTGGTTTTAATACTGACTGGTAATCCTTTTGCTCCTTCGATCGTGGCTAAAATAATTTTTCGAGCTAAATCTCGATTATTAATCAAACCCGAACAACAACCATTTTTGACTATGGCCTTGTCGGGACATCCCATATTAAGATCAATACCATCAAATCCCATATTCTTAATATCTGTGGCAATTTTTTTAAAATTAACTGGTTCTTTACCCCATAACTGGGCCACTATCGGCTTTTCAGTAGAATTATAAGCAAGCTTAGACAACAATTTATCTTTACCCGAACTAACCAAACCATCAACGTTCACAAATTCAGTAAAATAGAGGTCGGGTGGAGCTAAATTATTAATTATCTGACGGAATACCGTATCCGTCACATCATCCATGGGAGCTAATACATAAAAAGGACGAGGTAATTTCTGATAAACAGACATTCTTATTCCCAACGAAATACTTGAAAAGCAATAATATAAATTATTATGAACCAGCCAAAGACTAAGCCTAATTGAGGACCAATTTGTAGTAAACTCTTCCCTTCAGTAGTCAATAATCGTAAACCGTCAATAACTGGAGTAAGTGGTAAATAAGTAGTCACATTTTGAAGCCAAATTGGCATATCAAATCTTGGGAAAAAGGTTCCAGATAAAAATAACATAGGGAAAACTATAATATTACTTAATGGAGCTGCTTGTCGTTCATTTTTGGCCCAACCACCTATCGCCAACCCTAAGCCTAAAATCATAAAAATACTTAAGACAGTAAAGGTAGCGATATAAAACAGATTACCATTAATCTTCAGGTGGAAAAAAACGATAGCAACTAAGAACTGGAGGCCTACCGAACATAAACCAATTATTGATTGAGATAACATAGTAGCAATAAAATACTGCCAAACTTTTAAAGGTGTAGTGTGTAACCTTCTTAAAATACCTTGCTTTTTTAATTCAGGAAAAACATTAACCGGACCAAATATACCAATACCGATAATAGAAAAACCCAACAAACCAGCAAAAGTATAATCAAAAGTGGTTAGGCTGTGGTTATTTAATTGTTGAGAATTAACCTTAAAGTCTGGCGTATAATTAACATACTTGCTATTTAAATGTTTTAAGATTGAATCCTGAATAAGTGATGTAATAGTTTGACCAGCCACCGTTGAATTCTCTGAGTATAGCAATTGGACCGTCCCCTCTGGTTGATTAGTAAGTCTATTAATTACCCCAAAATTCTTGTTAAATAAAATCGTCGCATCGATCTGACTGTTGATCATAGCTTGTTTAGCACTCGATAAGCTTGTAACAGTCTTATTAACTTTAAAAACTTTGTCGTGGTTAATAGTTTTTACCAAATTAGTTGCTGCAACGGAAGAAGATTCGTTAATAAGAGCCACATGAAAAGAAATATTATTATTACCCTGAGATAATGCACCAAAAACAAATAGAAATATTAATGGAAACAAAAAACCAAAAAATAAAGCTAATTTATCTCTAAAAAATCTTTTAGTATTAATTTTAGTAAAAATAAAAACAGTTAGTAATTGTTTTTTCATTTAGTCCCGTAATGCCTTCCCTGTTAAATCAATAAAAACATCTTCTAGATTAGCCTGCTCGATTAGTACTTCTTTTTTAAAACCTTTTTTAACTAAATTCGTAATTAAATTACTAGGAGTATCAAGAGCAACGATTCGACCATTATCCATGACTGCTACTCTGTCGCATAATAATTCGGCTTCATCCATATAATGAGTAGTCATAATAACCGTCATACCTTTATCTCTGACTGCTTTAACTAAATCCCATAAATTACGCCTGGCTTGAGGATCTAGTCCGGTAGTTGGTTCATCTAAGAAAAAAAGTAAAGGATTATGGACTAAGGCAGCAGCGATACTAAGTCGTTGTTTTTGACCACCACTTAAAGTCTCGGCATAACTATTAGCTTTATCAATTAAACTAACTTCTCCTAATAGTTTCAATGAATCTGTTTTTTCACCATAAGCAGCGGCGAACATTTCAATAATTTCTTTAATTTTCTGTTTATCTTGAAAAGCAGCCGTTTGAGGTTGAACGCCAATAATACGTTTGACGGCATCGACCTGAGTAGCGACATCTAAATTATTAATGGTAATATGGCCACCGTCAATGGATCTGATTGTTTCAATCATTTCCAAAAGAGTTGTTTTACCAGCTCCATTCGGACCTAAAATACCGAAAATTTCACCCTTATAGACCTCGAAGGAGACATCATTAACAACTGGCTGATTATTATAACTTTTAGTTAGATGAGAAATTTTTAAAATAATATTTTTCATAATAATTAACCCCAATTATAACACAAGACTCAGATAAACAGATTATCTGAGTCTTTTTAAAACTTAAACTATTATTTATTTCGCTTAATAGTCAAGAAACCATTGCGTGGGTTTTCATTAACTGAAAAACCGGCTGGTAAATCACTACCCTCTGGTCGTTGATCCTTTGAAAAATAATAGATAGTTTGATTCTTGCCGCCTCTTAAAGTAACATCCTTAGAATTTAAGTAGTATGTTACGCCCTTAGAATTTGTGTGCTTATAAGCCATTTAACTTACTCCCCTCTTAAAATATTAATGTAATCTTAACATACTCTGTTATATTATAGCTTGTCAACCCTTTAATTTAATTAACCCCATCTAGCCAGTAAGAACGCCACTTATTCACAGCTAAATACTAGATTTTAGTGAAATAACTCTTGCCATTTATTTTTGACTGATATACACTAATCTAATAGTAACCATAAAAAGAATTAAGGTGGAGTAAAAAATGGATTTTTCAAATCGTACCAATCAACAGTCAAACGTAGCTTCATCAGCTCAACAACCAACTGTTGGAAACCCAATATCAACAAACTTTAAAAAAATGGGTAGTCGTGTTAATAACGATCAGAACAAACTATTCCGAATCATATCATCGGTATTGGTTCTAGCCGTAGTTATCCTAATAATCGGTCTCTTGGCCTACTTAGTCTATGGTAAAAATAATAGTAATAATGAAACTTCATATATTAATACTACAAAATTACAGGCTGTCTTTTTGAATACCGGTCAAGTTTATTTTGGTAACTTAAAGACTATTAACAATAATTACTACATCCTAGATAATATTTTCTACTTACAAACCTCAAATAACGGTAGTAGTACTGCATCTAGTTCATCATCGACTGCTGCTAACACAAATGTTTCTTTAGTAAAGTTAGGTTGTGAATTACACGCACCATATGATCAAATGGTTATAAACTCTAGCTCAGTTACCTTCTGGGAGAACTTAAAGCCAACTGGTCAAGTAGCTAAGGCTGTAGCAGCTTTTGAAAAAGCAAATCCAAATGGTCAGACTTGTTCAACACCATCTACAACCGCAACAAATAGTGGTAACACGGTCAACACTACCACACCAACAGCTAATGGTTCTAACTCAACAGTTACTACCCCAACAACAACAAAACCATAATACAAAATTAACATAAATTAATAAAAAACCTCCCTCTCCTGGGAGGTTTTTTAGATAACAGCTTTCAATGACCCATCATTGCTTCTAGGCATATTAAAAAACAAGATTTAGTACTCACTTAAGACTTTGTCCTGTCGTTTAGATTAAACTTAAATTATGTATTTTTAAATAACATTAAGGATATGCCTACTTAGTTATCAATACAACTCCTCTAAGATACTACTACCGTTATTTAGGTTAAGGCCAGCCACTTTTTTACCAAACAAAACACGCAATAAATTAAGTTCTACCTATAAAAACAATTACCATTACTGATAAAAATATCTAGCCTAATAGCCTACAAATCGAAACAATAGTCCTTATGAAAGATAAATACGTCACTAAGTCTAAGTTATTTAATCACTTAAAAGGCTCTAAAATACAGGCATGATTGAAGTCGGTAATAATTACTGTTTTAGGAATTTTTGGATCTTTTTATCCAAAGTTTAGCTAATCCAGTAATAGATCCCAGTAATAGAAATAGGGTGCCAAATAACAAGCTATAACCGGCTAAATCGGGCGACCAAACGGGAGAAATAAAATCAAATTCATATAAACTAGCGCTAATTGGACTCGCTTTAGCACCATGGGTCTGAACATATTGTTCAATACAAGGCACCCTAATTTTACCCGAAAAGCCAATTGTACCGATTGGAATTACTGTTTGACAATAATTTTCAGCATCAGTGTATAAATTAACATTAGTAGCCGCCACATAACTATCTTGAGCTGAAACTAATCTCTGATAAGTATATTTCAGTTGAATCGGTGGGTAAACCGGATTAGATCCAGAACTTAAGTTTGTATTCATATGAGCTGTTACATAAGCCTGTAGTTTATCTAAGGCGGCCTGAACGTTGTTATTATTTTTATCGGCGATATAAACCTGATTCCTAAGATTAATCATTGTTTCATTATTAGTTCGAAGAGCCCCAACGCCTATGGCTAAACAGATTAAGGCTATGATGAAAAAATATCTAGCTTTAAAGTGTTTGAAATAATGTCTGTAATAATACCAGCCTTTTTTATTCATATAATTTATTATGTCATATTAAAGCCCGATATAGCTTGATAAATGCAATTAAATTATAGATACTAGAGGTTATGCATGTATATTTCTCAGGGATAGGTGGAGCTGGTATTGGACCACTAGCTCAGATAGCTAAAGCTGCTGGTTTAGAAGTCAGTGGATCGGACAAAAGAAATAGCCCCTATATTGAATACCTTAAAAAACACGGTATTAAAGAGATTCACATTGGTCAAACTACAGAAGAAATATCAAAGATTCATCACAAAAATCCGATTGATTGGTTGGTATATAGTTCAGCTGTTACCTTAGAAAATGATCAGCCACCTGAACTTACTTTTTGCCAAGAACAAGCTATTAAAGTTTCTAAAAGAGATGAATTTTTGACCCATTTTCTTAAAATAAATAATCTAAAGATGATTGCCGTCGCTGGTACCCACGGTAAAACAACAACTACCGCCATGACAGTTTGGCTACTTAAAAAAATAGGCTATCCAATTTCTTATATTTTACCAGCCAAAGTAAATTTTGGTGATATGGGTGAATTCAATAAAGACAGTGCATATTTTGTTTATGAAGCTGATGAATTTGATCATAATTTTTTGTCATTTTCCCCGGCTATTAGTCTGATAACCGGTATTGGCTGGGATCATCAAGAGATTTATCCAACCAGACAAGATTACTATACCGCTTTTAATCAATTCATTAATCAATCTACTAAAACTTTTATTTGGCAAAAAGATAAGACCATAAGTAACATTACTGCTTCGAAAAACACTACAGTCTTAAATGAAAATACCACAATTTTAAATAAAATAAACCTTTTAGGCACATCCAACAGACAGGATGCCTATTTAGCCATCAAAGCTGTCCAAACTATCAGCAAAAAAAGTGATGATGAATTAATAGAAATAATAAATCAATTTCCTGGATTATCTCGTCGAATGGAACAAATTATTCCAAATTTATATTCCGACTACGCTCATACTCCAGAAAAAATTACAGCTGCCCTTAATGTTGCTAGCGAACTAGCCCAAAAACTAGCTAAAGAAAATAAAAGTAGCGGTAAAATAATTATTATTTATGAACCACTAACAAATCGCCGACAACACTTTATTAAAAACCAGTACTCTAAACTATTTTCTACGGCTGATCATATTTACTGGGTACCAAGTTATTTAGCTAGAGAAGACCCCACTCTAAAAATTTTATCACCCAACGATCTTATTGAATATTTAGATAATAAAACCGTAGCAAGTGTGGCCAAACTAGACCATAATCTATTGAAGACTATTAATGATCATTTAAAAAATAATGACCTAGTTGTTGCAATATCTGGTGGTGGCGGTAATAGTTTAGACGATTGGTTACGTCGTTATTTTAATCGTGATTAATGTGGGCTCTTACTATAGGCGACTATCGATAAGCCGATCAAACTCAACATGACAAAAACTATAATGGCCAGGATCAAACCGTTACCGTTAGAAGACTTCTGTTTAACTGTGGTCGGAACTTTTATATTATTCAAGGGTTGAGCATTATTGGGTGCTATATTATTATTTTGAGTCGCTGGAGCTACTTTTATATCCTCAATTGGTTTTTGATTATTCATAAAGTAATTTTATCATAAACTTTACTCGACTTATGCAAAATCAGTTAGTTCAAAGTGGTAAGTGAACCGGTCGGGTGAAACTGCTCAAACCTCATAGATAATTTAAGACTCTTTTTTTCGGAATATAATTTATATAAAAGGAGGTTTTTTATTTATGAAAAAACAATATTCACCATTCCAAAAAGCAGCTATTGCTCTACTCGACTTACGCAAAACTCTAATATAGTGTCAAGGACCCCAAATATTTGACACGTTGTGCGAGACTTTTTTAAACTTTTAATGTTTTGGCAAAAGCACGCAGTATTCACCCTGTCGGTCATTTGGCCATGGTGGTATTTATGCGGCGCTTTACAGATGAAGCAATCTCAAAGACTGTATCCGCGTCGGAAGACTCTACTGCTGAACATCTATATGCGTGCCCACGCAGCAGGTATGCGCGGAATCACGGTTGACATGGATAAAATCCATAACCTTACTAAGCAGGCGAGCCACATCGAGTAGCTAACACAACATAAATGTGGTAATTTAATAGTAAAGATAAAGGTATTAAAAAGAGATATTTTATGAGTGACACTACTTTATTGTTTCAATACTGTCAAAAAATCGTAGTATTCAACGAAGCTCGTGACGCAGTTTTACTGGCAAAACGCAAGGGTGAAGCTGACTTCGACGGTACATTCTCATTTATTGGCGGAAAGCTAGAGACATTCGACGGTGGACTACTCTCTGGTCTACAACGAGAGAAGAACGAAGAAATTGGCACTACCGCGAAGCTAAAAATCTGTCCCTCACTTAGTCATAACGAGTACTATATCAAGAAGGACGGCGATGCTATGGTGCTACCCCACTATCTAGCAATATATACCGGTGGTGATATCGCGCTCAATGAGGAGTATTCCGAATATGAGTGGGTGAAGCTGTCCGAGCTACATGACTTTCAGCCAAAGATTAACACTATCGAGCCAGCGGTTCAATGGGCGCTACGAATTGCAGAAGTGACGCCAGAGGAAGAGTTCGTTGTTATTTAAGTAAAAGGACACACGACGCATGAGTGAATCGACTGGTTAGATTTATCTCATCATTCTAATGGACGGTACTTTAGTTGTCCGCCTCCCCTAATTCTAGACAGGTTGTGTATCCTTAATTAAGTTAGCATAATTAACGGGGCTCATTCTTAATGACGTATGTATTCTTTTATGGTTGTAATAGTAAAAACACCTAACTTTTAATTTATTTGAAGAGATTTAATTATATTATATGTCGTCTGATCAATCAGACTAGTCTGTAACATCTTATTGGAAATTGTTAAAGGTGCAACGATACTACAACTGCTATTAGAACAAGAATCAAATGACACTATTATAAGAGGGCTTAACTTGAGTATATCGGTGGCAGGGATCTCTTGTAATTTTTGATAACCAAAGGCACCAGTAACATAAATACCGTCAAGACCACCCAAAACTGTTGTGGTTGGGTACTGAACAAATGTCAAATAAGTTTGACCACGCTGAACAGTAGTTGGAGCGTTATAGGAGATAAGCTGAGAACTATCAACTGCTGCCGAATAAGATCCAAAGGCCGTCGGTAAAACAGCTTGTTGATTAATAGTAATATTTATTTTGCCATTTAGGGTTATTAAATTATCAGACGTTAGTTTAACTATCGGTGAAATAATTTTAATCAGCCCGTTACCATTATCATTAACCGTCCAATTGGTTGGATAATTAAAACTGAGGTTAGAAGTTGATGAATTATAGTTATTGGTTTTAATTACAAGTGAGTTAGACTTAGTTTTTTTATGATTAACAGGCTTATTAGCTTTATTAGATTTTGTCATAAAAAGAGAAAAGATAACAATAATCAATAATATTACTATAATAATTAGGCCATAAAAAAACTTCTTTGATTTCTTTTTTTTAGTTGGTCTTGGATTCACCTTAAAATTACCGTAACTTTTAATCGGTGGTTCAACTACTCTATTGTCATAAAGTGATGATGGTTGATTAAATATTGGATCATGTGATTTTAAATCCATCAATCATAATCATACCAAAAACTAAACTAAGGTAATAATCTAAAACAAAAGTCTTTAAGTTTAAACTAAGGATTTAATCGATTAATATCTCTTGGGAACAAAATAGCTTCTTTAACATTACTAAGGCCAATCACTTTTTGGGTTAAACGATCAATACCAAAACCAAAGCCCCCATGAGGCGGTAATCCATATTTAAAAGCAGATACATAGGGTGCGAAAGCCGGACTATTAGGATCAATACCAGCTTTTTCCATCTGAGACACTAATTCTTGATAGCGATGCTCTCTTTGAGGAACGGTTGATATTTCAATGCCTCGGAATAATAAATCAGCTGATCTAGCAACGCCATTCTCACCTTTCATGTGGTAAAACTTCATCTTTTTATCTGGCAAATCAGTTGCAAAAACAGCCTGACAATTTAAATGTTTAGCGGCATAATCACAGATCCATCTTTCTTCGTCAGGTATTAAATCCAGTTCTTGGCTGACATCATGCCCAGTCGCCTTCTGATACATTTCATGTATCTCAGACATTTTATATCTAGGAAAACTGGGTTTTAATACTAGAGCAGGAGCATTTAAACGTTTTAACATATCGGCTGAAGTTTGATAAAGTTTAGTTAAAACTTGATACAACATTGTCTCAAGTAGTTTTAAAACATCATCGTGGTTTTCAATAAAACCGATTTCAACATCTAACATGGTAACTTCCGAAACGTGTCGAGTAGTAGCACTAAGTTCTGCTCGAAAGGCTGGTCCAATTTCAAAAACTCTTTCAAAAACCCCTACCATAATTTGTTTATAAAGTTGAGGACTTTGAGCTAAGGTAGCTTCTTTACCGAAATAATCTAAATTAAATACTTCAGCTCCACCTTCAGCAGCTCCTCCAACTAGTTTAGGGGAATTAATTTCGACAAAATCTTCAGCGATTAAAAAATCTCTAATATAAGTAATCAAAAGTGCCCTCAGACGAAAAATATCAGACTCAGCTAAATTGCGTAAGCCAATAGGCCTGTTATCAAAAAGCGTATCAAGATTATCTGATTTATGCGATAAGGGTTTATCAATTTCAATTGGTGGTTCATTAATCACAGGAACCATGACAGTAATTTGGGCCTGATGTAATTCAAAACCACCAGGAGCCCTGTCTTCTTGCTTAACTAGACCAGAAACCTCTAAAACAGTGCCAATTTGAAGACCTCTTAATTTTTCTATCTCATTTTCATCTTCAACTACAATCTGAACAATACCACGACGATCTCTAATGTTAATAAAGGTAATACCGCCTAGTAATCGTTTTTTATGTAACCAACCTTGAATTAGTATCGTTTGATCAACAAACTTAGCAATGTCAGAACTTAATATTCTCATAAAACCACTTCTTTTAATATCAATCTATTTTAGCATTAAATCAATTCAAAAATAAATGTAATCTAGCGATAATAAATCAGTCTTAAAGATTAAGTAAAAAATCGGTAGGATCAATAAAACCATCTATATTAAATAAATATCCGACAATTTTTTTAATATCAACCATACCAACAAAATTATTTGTGTCATCAAAAACTACTAAATTTGCCGAGGAAGATGCAGCCATCTTTTCTAATACCTGAAAAATACTATCGTTTATGGTAGCTTTAAATACATTTTTATCAGCTAAATCAGCAATTAAACCTTGACTATCAAGGCCGAGATTGTTTTTATTAATAGTACCAGCGATAATTCCTTGTTTATCATAAATTGGAATGTATTGATGATGAGATTTATAAATTTCATCAATAATTACTGGGCTAATTCTATCGTCGATATTAATTTTAGGAAAAACATCGATCGGAATGATTAAATCTTTAATATTTTGATTTTCAACATTAAGAATCTTAGTTATTCGATCCAGATCAGTCGCCAACATTCTATTATCTGCCTGGGATAATTGTTGATTAATTAAAAGATCTAGGTCTTCTAAATCATATAAACCCGTGTGATGATCTTTGTTTTTAAATTTTAGTAAAAAAGACAAACTAAAATGACCCGATAAAAAATCTACTAACTTATAAAAAAAAGGTAAAAAAATCAAACCGATTCTGATAGTTGAATTCCTTAATTTACCGTGATATAAAAAAATACTCACAATAACTAAAGCTAATATAGCTAAAAACCCTAGATCAAATGGAACAATTTTAATTAATAGGACTAGACTTATACCAACCAATAAGATTATTAGGAAAATTAATAAGCCTTCAATTTGATCGTGGAATTTTAATAATCTATTAATTTTAATTGCCAGGTGATCATTATTAACCGCCCTTTTTTTTATCTCTCTAGCTGGTATATAATTAAGGGTTTTAAATGAAATAAAAAACAGTAATCCGAAGATAAGTAAAATTAAACTAAATATAAAATTAAGCATGCCTTTATCATATTATAATCTTTATAGGTTTTTTTATAGTTTATTCCAATTAATTTATGTATAATAAATTAAATAAAAGAGGGAAAATTATTTTATGTCTAAACAATTTTTAGGTGTTATTGTCGCGATTGTCGTTATTTTTTTCGGAGTTTACTACTTCTCTAGTCACAACAGTACAAAAACACGAACTACTAGCACAACAACCAACTCTAAACCATCTGATCATGTCGAAGGACAAGGATCGACCGGAGTCACTTTAGTTGAATTCGGTGATTATGAATGTCCCTATTGTGGAGAATATTACCCCATAGTTAAAGCGGTTGTTAAACAATATTATTCTCAAATTTATTTTCAATTCGTTAACTTCCCACTCGTTAGTATCCATCAAAATGCTTTCGCTGCCGCTAGAGCCGCCGAAGCTGCTTCTATGATGGGAGATTTTTGGCAGATGCATGATTTACTTTATCAAAATCAAAGCCAATGGGTTTCATCCAGCAATCCACTTCCTTATTTCTTACTCTATGCTAAAAGTTTAGGACTCAATACTAATACCTTCCAAAAAGATTACAACTCTGACACAGTTAATAATGTTATTAATGCCGATATGAATAAAGGAAACAGTCTAGGTATAGATGCCACCCCAACATTCTATTTAGACGGTAAACAAATTCAACCGATTAATACTACCAGTGCTTTCGATACCTTAATTAATGCTGCTATTGCCCAAAAAACAGGTAAATAGTAATCTGGTTCTATAAAAGTTGTTAGCCCTTATTTTATCGTAATATATCTCTAGTGAAATTAAAGACGCTTTAAAACTACCTTCAAAAGACGAAGTTAGATTTAAATCGAAACTAAAATCAGGTCATATAACAATGATACTTCTGCCGGATCACGCCCCATATGTCTCACCAGATGGTCACAGACACATCAAATATGGCAACAATAATTAAACTTACAGTAATTATTTAATAAGCAATGAAATTACGCCAGCTCTCATATTCAGTATAGACTGGAATATATTGCTCATTCTGCTTTATGATTTTTATTTTAATTGACATTTTTTACCCAACTCACTCTTTTATTTTTTATCTATTTTCTCTCATAAACTAATTGCTTATGACTATATTCTATATAATAAAAAGTTACTGACATTGTGTCAATAGCTAATTTAGGCGACTATTCCATGAAAGCAAGTAAGTTATTTCACTCGGTAGTGTTTTAATAGCCGCCCAAACCCTAAAGCTTCCCCCGGCTGAAAAGACCTAGTATTCCCCCAATACCGGCTGCTATGCGTTGAGCTAAACTTTCCGATGGAAGTAAAAATGCTGGCACAAAACATACAAGATAGCCTAGAATATAAGCCACGACATATCCCAACATCCCAAGAAGATTTTTGATGATCTGCATATCATAATTGTAACTACACTTACAACAGAGAACTTATTTATTGTACTCTGTTATGTTATAATGTCGTTATGGAAGACTATACCCAAGAAGATGACTTTAAATACTTTCTAGATAACCAAGAAGAGTTAATTAAAAAATATCCTAATAAGTTTTTAGTAATTAAAAACAAAAGTGTCATTGGAGCTTTTGACGACCAAGTAACAGCTTACACAGAAACAACCAAATCCCATAAACCAGGCTCTTTTATTATTCAACATGCTTCAAAAAACTCAACAGACACACAGGTATTCCATTCAAGAGTAATTTCTGCGGTTTAGGCAATGGAAGAACAAAGAGCATTCACTCGCAAGGCCGAGGGTTTAGTTAGAGAAATAAGAACAGAAGCCGGCATATTTGAGGTAGCATCAAGTCAAATTTCAGTACCTAATAATTTTGAGAAGTTCAATGCAATATGGGATACGGGTGCGACAAATACTGCCATCGCCAGTACTGTAGTTAATAAACTGAAGCTGACCAGGGTTACCTTTGCCAAGGTGGGAACGGCTGGTGGTGAAATTAATGCACCAGTTTATTTAGTTAATATTATCTTGCCGAACAATGTAATTATACCCAATATCCAAGTGACCGAACTTAAAGATTTAAATAATTGTGACGTACTTGTAGGTATGGACATAATCTCTCAAGGAGATTTTGCAATAACACATCTAGACGGGAAAGCCTGTTTCTCGTTTAGGATGCCACCTTCTAGGCATGTTGATTTTGTACCGGAAAGTAATGAGCATAACAGACGTCTAACATTAAATAGGCTAAAAACGAATCAGAGCAAGAAGAACCTACCTAAACGAAAATTCAGAAAAAAACGTTAAAAGCTAGATTTATCCTAGATGTTTACTTTACTTGCTACTATCATGGGATAGTCGCCCTAATTTAGCTGTCAGCAACTTTATATCATGAAACTCACGTTAATCGGGTACAACTAGTCTGTAACAATAGTAAATTTTATTTAACTGTAGTAGTCGAAGAAGGTGTTTTGGTAGTAGTAGTGGTTGAGGAAGGTGTTTTGGTAGTAGTGGTCGAGGTTTTAATCTTAGAAAACTTGGGAGCAGGAGCATTAGCTATGTTACTGGCTGATTTATAAGTGTTATTTATATTTTTATTGGCATTATAAACATAGTATGAGATCGCACCAATCGCAAGTACTATAATCACTATCAAAATAACTTCTATCGGGCTAAATCCTTCTTGGTTGTTTTTAATCGTTGTCATTATCTATCTCCTAATTATGCTTTTATCATATAGCTTATGTTTAAAATAGACAACTATTATTGATTTACTGGCTAAATTACAAACATTTTTAAAAAAAATAGTCCGATCAATCTATCACAAAATTTAGATGAGGTTAGATAGTTTAAAGATAAATATGATCTAGCTAAAAAATTAGTTGTCGAGTGATACGTACAGCCAATTGATAAGTGAATATTTTATGACGCTTTTTAAAAGACCGGCTTCAGTAAATTTATTTTTAAATAAAGCTGATTGAACCTGATTATTTATAGCTAAATTTTTATTAAAAATAATATCTAACTGTTTATCGCTATTATCTTTAAGTTGTTGTAGTTCTAGTCTTGAAGTCAAACCTATAACAATATGAAAAAATCCTAACATAAATGCTTTATTTTTAATTAACTTAAATCTTGAATATGTTTTAAGATCCATTAACAAAAAAAGCTGGTCACTACTAAATTTTTGTCTAATCTTCGGCAAAGTTTTATTTAAATCAAAAACTCGATAATCAGATTCTAAAATATTAAATTTTGGGTAGGGTTTTAAAGCTTGTTTTAACATCGATACCCGATGACCTAAATGAACATAGTACTCTCCATCTTGTAAATTTCTCTCTGGTAAAAAATAAACTTTATCTAGGCAATATTTATCTCGAGCCTTCAGAGCAAATTCCAAATGCCCAACATGTATTGGGTTAAAATCAGCTAGATAAACTGCGATTTTTGCCATCTAAGCCACTTTTCCGGCGGTGGAAGCGTGGACTATTCTACCGCTACATAATTCGACTTCATATCGACATGATCCACACCTTAAATTACCCTTATGAAAGGCGATTTTTTTAGGTACAAAATTACCACACTCCGGACATCTAATAATATTAGGCATTTGATCCGAACTCTCAATATCTTCAGATAAAGAATCACCGGAACTGTTATTATTTATCAAGGCTGTTGGGCATGAAAAACTCCTAGCCGTCTTTCTAGCGAAATTTAAAGAACGTCTAAGTCCTATTTGATCATTATTATCAAAAGCGATTCGAGCTGTTTCTAAATGACCAGCCGCTATATTACCGAAAACAATCGGATCAATTGTTCGATCAGTCACGGCGATTTTTACCAAACCCTCTTTAGAATATTTTTTTAAGGCTTCAGTTGCCCCCACATCATCTTGAACTAACTTATCTGTTATTAAATCAGTATAGATACTATCAACTAATGGTTCTAAATTAGTCTCAAACAGATGACATTGTTCCTGAAATAAGTTATAATCTTGAGCTGGTTTATTATCTCCGAAAAAAGTATCACCAAGTACTTGATCATATTTTTTAACCAGACCCAGAATACCCTCAGGTAAAGCTGATTTTGGGATTAAAATAGGTTTAGCTAAAATTTCTTTTAAAGGTAGGGAATCATAGTCAATCCCAAAAGACTTAGCCATTCCAATAATAGCTTGCCTGTCATGTCTTTTGTCATTCGAAGTAACTCGACCAGCTACAAAAGCAGTTTGAGTTAATAATTGATCGTCTTGGACAGTCATCACTTGAATCGAAACCGGCATTTTATCAACGCAATAACCATTATCTGCTAAAGTAGTTTCTGGTTCATCATCTGGGGTCCCAGAAATAATAACGAAATAATTATCATTTAACTGGGCACTAAAAACTAGCTCTTTCATCATCAGATAATTTTTAGTTTCGATTTGGCTGATTGGATACAAAAAAGAATTTTGATCGGTGTAAATTAAAGTATTAGCATAAATATCATCATAATCATGATCATGTTGCAATATTTTATTGTTAAAAATTTTCGATTTAACTGGTGAACCTACATAACCACTCATTCTGGTAATTTCACCAAGATTAGATCTAATATTTTGCTTAATCATTTGACTGGCAGGTTGTTTAATCGCATCATCTACCCCTATTTTGACAGACTCAATAGCTTGATATAATGATCGAAAAGGACTTAAGTTTTCTTCTTTTAACTCCAAAAACTCATCTTCAATTACCCGCCTAAGCGCTACTTGACCAATAAATGACCTAAATTGATTATTAAATTCGATGTGATCATTTATTTTGGATTCAGCCAAAAAAGCTTCCTGACCAGTTTCAAAATTATAATTATTTATTTTCTCAGCGGCTAGCTCGACCATACTGACTTCCCCTCTAAAATTTTTAATTACTTGGTCGGACTTAAATCACCGTTGCGGCACAGTTTTCGATTTTCACGAAATTCAAGTAACACTCACTATATATAGTACTTTAGCATCTAATTTTAACTCTAGATATAGTATTTTTCACTGCAAAATAAAATAATTTACTAGACTGTAACTCGCAGTTTTAATGCCTTCAGCCGAGTCGAAAAACTACTAGCTGCCCCTTCAAAACCTAATATTTTTAAGGCGCCAATTAAAACAAGTAGTGCATCCAAATTATTTTGATCGATTGATACTTGATCTTCAACTTGTTTAAATAAATACTCAACTCGTCGGACTAACCATTTTTCTTCAGCCGGCAAAGTCTGATTGCTAACAATTTTTTGAAGATCTTTGTTGGCAGTTAGCTCTAAAGAACGAGCCGATCGATCTCTTTTTATTAAATGCCCCCGTTTAATCAGACTATTGACATGAACAGCTACAGTAGCGACTGAAGTATAATTAAGACCGGTCATAATCTCACGATAACTCGGACTATAACCATGCTCTTTTATGAAGTCAGTAATAAACAACAACATTTCTTGTTGTCTTTTAGTTGGCCTAATGATATCTATATTGTTATTTTTTATTTGCATTATGTTTTCTTTTATTGTATTATATTTTAATGTCAGAACAAAGTAAAGGCTTCGAACAATCTATTTTTGATGATTATTATTATAGTCTACCGATACCTAACGAAAAAGAAAGTGAGTTTTTTAATCAATTAAGTCCAGGAAAAGCCTACAATATTTTTGATTCATTAGCGACTCAAATATCGAGTATATCAAGTCACCTAGATACAGATTTAATTATCTTTAATGCTTATAAAATATCTTTAAAAGATATTACATCTAATCTCAATCTAACTAGAGGAGAAGAGAAAGATTATCTAACAGGGATAAAAGATGGTGTTTATACGTTTATAGGGTTAATGGATTTTATTTATAGATCCAGATTAATCGATAGATCTTTTACCGATAAAAATTTATTAAAGCCCTTATTTCCAGTTACTAATTCTGAATTAGATATGACGTATAAACTACAAACTAATATTAATCACGACGAAAGTTTTATTGAAAATCCCTATCGAACTTTAGAAGATTATATCCGATATACGATTTTAGCCCCCTCGATTTTTGATTTATTAGACAAAATTATTGATACCCGGGCAAATACTATTAACGTTGACAATGGTACTAATACTAAAATAGCTTATGGTATTGGTTTTGAAAATAGTTTTGCAAATCTATCGGAAATTAGTATGAAAATGCATATTCGTAAACAACTTAGTGAACTAGAGAAAAAAATATCAGATTAATTTTTATCATTTAATAAATTTTGTTTAGAAATAATCAAACCAGCGAACCCCCAAAAAATATAGGCCATAGTATCATCTGCCCAAGCAAAAGATAGTAAATTAATAAAACTAATGCCAATAAAACTAGCCGTAAAAGCTAAAACCAACTTATTGTCTCTGTAACGCCATAAACTCTTTAAAATAATAAACTGAATCCAAAGATAAATAATTAAACCTAACCAGCCCAATTCTTGGCCGATTTGAATATAAAAATTTTCGGAAATTCGAGGTGGAACAATGTTATAGACCGAAGCTGGTCCAGCCGTTCCTGTTCCCTTACCCAGAGGTTGAGTTATCAATTGTTTAATACCACTTTCAAAAGCAAAGAGATGACCAGCGTTCGAGCTATAAGCTGCCTTTGAATTATTCTGAGTATGAAAGAAGATATTATCAAATTCAGGATTATTATGTAATAACAATAAACTAATTATAAAAATAATTGTCATCAAAAGACCACCGAACAAAGCTCTTTTACGCCATAAATTTGACGGTAATTTAACATAAAATATCACAATTAGAGCTAAGATCGCCCCGATCCAAGCACTTCTAGAAAAACTAAAAAACAATGCCAGAAAAGCCATAATTAGACTAACTAAGACTAAATAACGGCGTTTAGTGCTATAAAAAAGAACTGCTAATAAACTAATTGGAATTACTAAATAGGCACCTAAAGGATTAGCTCCCCTAAGAGTAGCAATGATACGAACATAATTTTTATTAGAATTAATTGTCTCATAAGGTTTAATTGTTTGAATATTATAACCAAAATGGCTCAAAAAGTTATTAGGCAAGACAAAAATTTGAAGCATCGCAAAAATTATGACGATTAGGGCCGGATAAATAATTAATTTGATGATCTTTTTGTCGGGAATTTTAAGTTTAAACGACAATAAGTAACAAATAACAAATATTAATAGGGTTCTAAGATCGACAATTAAGCCATATCCCAAAGCCTTAGCCGAAACACCATGTTTTAAATAGGCTACCAAGCCCCAAATTATTACCAAAAAAGCAAATACAATAATTAACCAAATAAGTTTATTTTTAAAAAGA
Source organism: bacterium (assembly GCA_021846095.1). GTDB lineage: Bacteria > Patescibacteriota > Saccharimonadia > Saccharimonadales > UBA4665 > JAJZWG01. The sequence goes on from JAJZCO010000001.1 coordinate 29,695, forward strand.
TAGTTACGTAATTTTTTATCAACTATCACTAAATAAATCGAAATAAGAGTTAGAATTAAAACTATTATTTCTTTATAAAGTCTAATTAGAGTGTAATGTCCAACAATTGAACTAAAAAAAACTGTTATAAAAGCATAAAATGGCATAGTTAAAAAAATAATAATTAAACCAAGGTTTAATGTTTTAACTAATCGCTGATTAAGTTTATCGGAATTTATCACTGAATTTAATTATAACTAAAAAGTATCAAATTATCCTAAAAGCTAATTTCAAGTTATAATAACCTATATTGATCAAGAATAATTATGCGAAATAACAGTTTATTAATTTTTAATATCTTTTTAGTTATCGGTGATTTTCTAGCCTTAGTCTTTGCCTTTTCAGTTGCCTACATTCTAAGAGTAACCCTAGATCATCGGGCTTTAAGTGTAGCTATTCACGCCAGAACTTATCTAATAATCTTCTTAACCCTGCTACCTTTTTGGATACTAATCTTCGCCCTTCTAAACCTATATTCTTCTCAATTTTTAGAAAAAAGATTCAGTGAAATCGGACGATTATTAATTGGCTCCTTCATTGGAACATTGTTTGTTATCTCATATTCTTATATTACTAATATCCAAATTTTTCCAGCCCGAATCGTGACGCTTTATGGCTTTTTTCTAGCTTTCTTCTTCGTACTTCTTTTTCGAACATTGGCTAGAATAATTAGAAAAGAATTATTTAAAGTTAATTTTGGCATCAATAACGTTGTTATTATCGGCAAAAATAAAACTACTAAGTTATTAATTACCTTACTGAGTGATACTCCCCTAACTGGCTACAATATAATTGGTATCATTGGACCAGTCATTTCAGATATTGCCTTAAATCATTTTAAATATTTCGATGATTTTGGTAGTTTTATTAACAGTAAAACAGCCACTCAGGTTCATACCATAATCCAAACTGAACTTTTTGCTAGTAGTCAAAAAAATGACGAAATTTTAACTTTTGCTCAAGAAAATCACATTGCCTATCGCTTTGTTCCGGGTAATAATGAATTATTCACCGGTAATATGACTGTCGATTTATTTCATTCCATACCTATTATTGCCGTCCATCAGACCCCCTTAATTGGCTGGGGTAAGGTAGTTAAAAGACTTTTCGATATAGCCGTTGCTAGTTTATTATTTTTAATTTTCTCACCAATTATGTTAATTATCTTAATAATCCTAATGTTCAATCATGGTGATCCGATATTTAGTCAAACTAGATTGTCGAGATTTGGCAGCAAAATTAAAATTTATAAATTTCGGACTATTTTAAAAGAATACAACAGAATGTCACCAGAAGATGGATTTAATAAGATGAACCGCCCAGAATTAGCTAAAATATATCGAAGTAATGGAGATTTTTTAGAAAACGATCCTAGGATATCTAAGCTCGGTAAATTTCTCAGAAAAACATCTCTAGATGAATTACCACAATTACTGAACGTCATTAAGGGTGATTTAAGTTTGGTTGGTCCAAGACCACTAGAGCCATTTGAATTAGATAAATATGGTAAAAAAAATCTCATTTTAAGCGTTAAATCGGGCATAACTGGACTGGCAATTATATCGGGTAGAAGAGATATCCCGTTTGAAGAAAGACGTAAATTAGACTTATATTATGTGCAAAACTGGAATTTTTGGACTGATTTAGTGATCCTATTTAAAACAGTTATAATAATTATTGATCATCGTGGAGCAAAATAAACATGGCAAAAAATAAATTAAAGGTGGCAATCGTTTGCGATTGGTTAGTTGGTATTGGTGGAGCCGAACGAGTGGTAGTAGAAATTCATAAATTATACCCTAAAGCCCCAATATATACTTCCCAATACGATGACAGTGGTATTGATTGGTTTAATGGGGCCGATATTCGAACTACTTGGTTACAACATTTACCAAAAAAACTAAAAAAATTCTTACCGTTATTTAGAGCTTGGGCTTTTTCTCGACTTGATCTAAGTAGTTATGATTTAGTTATTTCTAGCAGTGGAGCTGAAGCCAAAGGAATCCACACTGGTAAAAAAACTACTCACATTAATTACTGTCACTCTCCAACTCATTATTATTGGATTAGACCTGATGAATATCTAAAAAATCCAGGGTTTCCATTTGGCGTCAATTGGTTAGCTAAGCTAGGGCTTAGAATCTTGATTGAGCCCTTAAAAAGATGGGATAAAAGAGCTGCTAAAAGACCTAATTACATAATTGCTAATTCTACTCATACTCAGAATATGGTTAAAAGATATTATCGTCGAGATTCAACGGTTATTTTTCCTCCAGTCGATTATGATCGTTTTAAATTAAAGGATAATCCTTCCCGTCACGGTTTAATTATCGCCGGTAGACAAACTCCTTATAAAAGATTCGATTTAGCCATTAAGGCCTGCAATGATCTTAAGATTCCATTAGTTGTAATTGGTAATGGACCGGAGCACAAAAAGTTAGAAAAAATAGCAGAACGCAATATTACTTTTCTGACTAATGTTAACGACAATGAAATTATTAAACATTTTCAATCATCACTAGGGTTTATTATGCCTAATATGGATGATTTCGGTATTGTAGCTGTTGAAGCTCTTTCGGCTGGTACACCGGTTATAGCCTATCAAAAAGGTGGAGCACTTGATTATATTAAAGACGGCAAAAATGGTTTATTTTTTAAAAAACAAACTGTTGAAAGTTTAACGGCAGCAATTGAAAATCTTTTAAAGAAAAATTTTAATTATGAACAAATATCAGCTAATGCCGAAATCTACTCAGCCGATAATTTTAAAATAAATTTAAAAAAATTCATAGATCAATTATCTATCAATGAATAAAGAGATTATCTGCCGTAATCATCAGCTAATCTAACAATATCTTCTTCGTTAGAAGGATGCAAAGTATCGGTATGTTGCCAAATTTCAGCTACTATTCCCCAGGTATCAAGGCCAATCAATCGATGCCTAATTTGTTTATCGAATTGAACAGTCTGATTGTTATTTAATGTTTCTATTGTAGCTTGATTGTCATCCGAGCTTTTTATAAAACCAACCGGACCATCGATAACTCGCCATAATTCAGCCCGTCTATTATGATATTGCCAAGATAATCTTTTATTGGGTTCGACAATTAAAATTTTAGGACTTAATTTGTTGCCAAATTTTTCAATTTTATCCTTAGGATAATCAGGAAAATAAAGATCAATAAAGCGATCAGTATCGGTTTCATTAATGACAAAAAAACCGCCCCAAGGACGTGATTCATCAATTGATGAATAGCTTAATTTATTATGATCAAGATATTTATCAATCTTCGAAAAAATAGATTTTTTGGTTGAATCGTTAAAATTAAAAGTCTCTTTCATTAATGTACCTATTATATAATAAATTTAAATTCACTAGCAAAATTATTAATCACAGACATGAAGAATGGCTTTTAGGGCTAGTACTGTATCTTGCCATTTACTAACTTCTAGACAATCAATGCCAAACATTTGAACAGGATAATCATTACCGCCGGGTTGTAAACGATCCCCAAAAAACAAAATTTCTGATTTTTTTATTCCAAGAAATTCAATAATTTTTTTCATACCATAGGCTTTATCAATACCAGCCAATGTCACATCTATTGATGTCGTCCCACCAACTCTAATCTCCAAACCTTCTAATTTTGGCGCCAGATAATCCCTAATAGCAAACCTTTTAGCGGAATCTGGATCCCAAACATATTTCATATCGGCTGGAGCATTTTGACCTAGAGCTGAAAAAGTAATTTGACTACCTCTGTCTTCAATAATGTCTCCATATGGTTTTTCTTCCCAATAGCCTAACTCCGTCGCAGCTTGTTTCAAACTGTCTATTATTAACTTCTTTTGTTGTTGATTTAAATCCTCAGCATAAACTAAAGACCAATCGTTTTTAGATAAATCAAACTTATAATAACGGGTCCCACAAGTTGGCATAAGATGAAATTTAGTCAATTTATCTTCCGAGATTTCAAGTCTATCGATTACTTGGTTTTTAAACTGTTCAAATTTTCCACCAGAAATAATACAAACTTCAAAATAATCTGCTAGCTGAGCTAGGACTTCAGCCATTTGGTCAGTAATAGGTGATTTAGTAATGGCTAATGTATCGTCTAAATCAAAAGCAATTAATTTTTTCATAAATTTATATACTTACTTAGTCTATTTATAATAACATAACCGTCGATGCTAATAATTAATACCGGCTGAAGTTAGATTAAATCTCAAGATATTTATTATATTTTATTGTTTGGATTATCTATTTATTAAAAAATCTATCTCTTCTTTTTACTTAATACCCACCGAACCGAGGGACTAATTGCTTTATCTGGACGATGGATACAACCTATCCAACAACAAGGACGACGCATGCCACTTTTAAGCTCAGATATAGTACGTTTAACGTGGTTAGCTCGAGTCTCTGGTTTTTTGGGATCAATCGTCCAACAAATCCACTCGTTGCGAGCAAGTGGAGTGATGTCTTCCCATAATAATAAGGCTTCTTTATCTTGGGTCAGAGCTTTTTTGAGATCGGTCGGGAGTTGATGGACTACTCCATCAGATATCTTACTAATCATGGAGTTATTTTAACCCAAACCATATCTTTTTATAACTATATAAACCTAAAATATATTGAATTAATACATAATAATATTTGCTAATATAAATCAAATCAGTTACAATTTCGACAATTAACAGTGAAGTAAGAGGAATTATGCCTCAAGTTTTAGCGGTTATTCAGTCTAACTTTTTCCAACTCATTTTTGGAACTTCACTCTTGTCTTTTTTTATAAACTCGGCCTTAATTGTTATGGCCTTAATTATTTTTTATAAATTAATACTCTCCGCTATTTTTAAGACAATATTAGACGGACTAGATTTTGTTCGTCTTAAAAATAGATCTGTCATTTTTTTAGAATTAACTCCACCAAGTAAAAATATTAAGTCATACGAAGATGTCAGCCAATTATTTAAGGCCATTTACGAACTAAGCCATCAGACTTTATTAAAAAATAGACTAATCAAACGTAAAAATATAATCTCACTAGAAATAGTCTCCACTAAAAAAGATGGCATCAGATTTATTGCTGGACTAGATAATGACTACTCTTCTTTATTTAAACGACTTTTAGAATCTTTTATGCCGGAAATTAAAATAACAGAAATAATGGATTATTTACCTCCAGATTTAGCTAGTTCAAAGTTTGAAGTAGTTGAATTTAATCAATCTCATCATTTTGCTTATCCCTTAGCAGATCAATCAGATAATAATGATGTACTGTCTTACATTACTGGAGCAATGACTATGCCAGAGATTAATGAGTTAATTGCTCTTCAGTTAGTTATTTCACCAGTTAATGTCTCTATCAACAATACAATCCGTCAAAAACTGTTAGACAATCGAGATGATGACAGTAAAGACCTAAAACTTTTTAGATTAATAATCCGACTAGTTAAACTAGTCTTTTTA
>JAJZCO010000033.1 GCA_021846095.1 bacterium
GTGCTAGAGTTCATTTTTAGTTAGGTGAAATGATTGCTGAGACTAATCCTGATGTGGTAGTTTTAATGAAAAATTCCACGACAAACCATATTGTTAATGGCTTGAAGAGTAAGAATTTTACTAAAGAATTAAAAATCGAAAATAATCCACTTCAGTTTTATTTAAATTTAAAACTTTTCATTGCTAAAGATGATGTTGTTTTAATGCAGAATGATTGGCCGGACAATTACAGCTAGATATATTTTCCAATACTGGTAGTTGCTTGTTATACTAAGATTATTATGGAAACAATTTTAGTTATTTTTGGTGGTCAATCCGCCGAGCATGATGTTTCAATTATTACTGCGATTAATAGTGTGATAAACCCATTAATTTTATCTAAAAAATATCAAGTATTACCTCTTTATATCTCTAAAAATGGTCAATGGTATTGCGATAAAGCATTAGCTAGGATCGAATTATTCAGCAGTGGTAAGATAGATAATTTTTTGGCTAAATCAACCCCGGTTAGTCTAAGATTTAATCACGGTTTAGAAATAGAAGTTAAACATAATAAACTGCGTACTAAAAGGTTTAAGATTGACTTAGTTTTCCCAGCTATGCACGGTACTCATGGCGAAGATGGTGATTTAATGGGGTTACTTGAAATGAGTGGAACGGCTTATGTCGGATGTGGCGTTAGTGCTTCGGCCATTGCGATGAATAAAGTATTAGCTAAACAACTAGCAGTTGGTTGTGATATTCCAGTCAGTAAATTTTTGGCATTTGGGACTTCAGATTTTAAGTTTAAATTAACTGATACTATTAAAAATATTAACTCTGAATTAAGTTTTCCCTTATTTATTAAACCAGCTCATCTTGGCTCTTCGATCGGTATAAGCAGAGTCAAAAATAATGATGAGCTTAATAATGCTTTAGAACTAGCATTTTATTATGATGATATTGTTATAGTTGAAGAAGAAGTCGCTAATTTAATAGAAGTTACTTTACCAATTATGGGTAATGATAAATTAACGCCGGCCTTATTAGAAAGACCAATGCTTCATCAGGCTGATTTTTTTGATTTTGAAACTAAATATCTAAAAGGCGGTAAAAAAGGCGCTAAATCTGGCTCTAAAGGATCACAGGGCTACAGTGAATTGCCGGCTAAATTAGACAAAAGTTTATATGATTTAGCTAAATCTTTAGGATTAAAAGTTTATCATGAATTTGGATTATCTGGTATTGCCCGAATCGATATGTTAATTGATAGTAAAACACGCCAGGTTTATTTTAATGAGATTAATCCATTGCCAGGTTCCTTATATTCTCATAATTGGCAAAAGGCCGGTATATCTAATGTCGAGTTGGTAGAAAAATTGTTACAATTAGCTCGAGAACGTTTTAAGGATCGATCTAATTTAGAAACTACATTTAAAACAAATTATTTAAAACAATTTTAAAAGTTTAAAGGAACATAATGTTACGCTATAACCCGAAAAATATCGAAGTAAAGTGGCAAAAAAAATGGCTGGCTGATAAGATCTATCAGGCCACAGATTTTGATTTAAAACCAAAATACGTTATGTTGACAGAATTTCCTTATCCCTCCGGAACCGGTATTCATGTTGGTCATACTCGTGAGTATACTTTAGGTGATGTCATAGCCCGCTATAAGAGAATGAAGGGCTTTAATGTTCTTTTTCCAATGGGTTATGATGCTTTTGGTCTACCGACCGAGAATTATGCTATTAAAAATAAAATATCTCCGATTAAAGCTACTGATGATAATATTGCGATATTTGAACAACAACTCCTTAGTTTAGGTTTAAGTATTGATTGGGATCGAAGTTTTAGGACCTCTGATCCAAGTTATTATAAATGGACGCAGTGGTTATTTTTACAATTTTTCCAAGCCGGTTTAGCCTACCAGGATGAAACGTATATTAATTGGTGTCCATTCTGTAAGACTGGTTTAGCCAATGAAGAGGTAATTAACGGTCGACACGAAAGATGTGATACTTTAGTTGAAAAGAAATTACTAAAGCAGTGGCTATTAAAAATTACTGAATATGCTGATCGATTAATAGATGGTTTGTCTAATGTAGATTACTTGCCAAAAATAGCTACCCAACAAATTAATTGGATAGGTAGAAGTGAAGGAGCTGAGATAGTCTTTTTAGTGGATCAATCTAATTTGCGAGTTAAGGTATTCTCGACTCGAATTGATACAATTTATAGTGCTGCTTGTTTAATTTTAGCTCCAGAGCATCCTTTAGTAGATCAGTTAACAGCAGCAACTCATAAACAAGCTGTAAAGGATTATATAATATCATCGCAATCAAAGTCGGATATTGAACGACAAGATGAAAAGCGAGATAAAACAGGTGTTTTTACTGGATCTTATGCTATTAATCCGGTCAATCAAGAGAAAATTCCGATTTGGTTAGCTGATTTTGTTTTAGTTGGCTACGGCACAGGTGCGGTTTTTGGTGATATTCATGACGAAAGAGATGCTATTTTTATGGAGAAACATCAGATAAAAGCGACCTATTCTGTTTTACCTAAAGATGAAAAGAAAGCAAAAAAAGTTATTTCCGGTGAGACAGTCTTTACTGGAGATGGTATTTTAATTAATTCGGAACATTTTAATGGATTGACTTCTTCTGTTGCTCGAGCTAAGATTTTGGAGTTTTTGGTCAATAAAAAATTAGCAACTAAAAAGGTTAATTTCAAATTAAGAGATTGGATATTTTCTCGTCAACATTATTGGGGAGAACCGATTCCGATTATTCATTGTCCGGAACATGGCCCAGTTGCTGTACCAGATGACCAGTTGCCTGTTGTATTACCGACAGTAGATAATTATGAGCCAACCGAAAATGGTCAGAGTCCATTATCGATGATTGATGATTGGGTTAATACAATCTGTCCAACCTGTGGTAAACCAGCTAAACGAGAAACCGATACTATGCCAAACTGGGCTGGTAGTAGTTGGTATTATTTAAGATATTTTGATTCTAAGAATGATAAAAATTTTGCTGATAGAAAAAAATTAGATTATTGGCAAGCAGTTGATCTTTATTTAGGTGGTATGGAACATACCACGCTTCATCTATTGTATTCCCGTTTTTGGCACCAATTTTTATTTGATCAAGGGTTAGTACCAACACCTGAACCATATCTTGCCAGACGAGGTCAAGGTATTATTTTAGGCCCGGATGGAACAAAAATGAGTAAGAGTAAAGGTAACGTAATCGATCCTACTGAAGTTATCCGAAGTGGTTATGGTGCCGATTCTCTTCGAGTCGCTATTGCTTTTATTGCTCCATATGATTTAACGACGGCTTGGAATCCAGAAATCTTGGGTGGAACTTATCGCTTTCTTAACAGAATATGGGTGCTAGTACATGATTTTGTTGAAAAACGTCAAAATCAGTCAACTGTTGAGTCCGATCAGTTGAGTGAGAAAAAGGTACTTTCAATCATTAATAAATTAATATTAAAAGTTACTGATGATATCGATAAAATGAATTTTAATACAGCTATAGCAGCTCAAATGGAAGCGTTAAATGTACTGTATAAATTAAATTATTCCAATAAAAAGATCAAAAATGATATTTGGCAAAATTGTCTGGAGTCTTTCCTTAAACTATTGGCTCCCTTTGCCCCTCATGTCGTAGAAGAATTGTGGCAAATTTTAACAAATTCTGATCAGTCTATTCACCTAACGACATGGCCGGTAGTCGATGTGTCGTATTTAACTGAAGACATGATGACGATAGTGGTTCAAATTAATGGTAAATGGCGGACTAATTTAATGATGTCGACAAATAGCTCAGAGGATGATATTAAAAATTTGGCTTTAAAACAAGAAAAGATCCAAGTTCTGTTGAAAAATAAAACAATCATTAAAACTATTTTTGTTCCGGGTAAATTAATCAATATTGTGATTTAAACGTAACATTTAACAGTTTGAAATTTTAGACAAAAAGCGTTATCATATAACATAAAGTAAGTAGAAATAAAGGAGATAGTTATAATATGGGTAAACCTAAAAAACGGACTAGTCCTCGGAAGACAGGGACTCGTCGGAGTCATTTAGTGTTGGATTTAGCAAGGCGAGTTAATGCTAAATCACCTGTTAAGATTCGGACAACTGTCAGAGAATCAGGTAAAAAGATTGTTAAAACCGTCAAATAGTAATTAGTGACAATTTGTTTGTCAAGTAATTTAAAAAATTTAGACATTAAATTAATTTTGATAAATTAATTTTAAAAACAAAGAAAGTATATATAAATATGGCATCGAACCGACATTTAGGTAGAATTATTGCACTTCAAACTTTATATGAAGTTGATTTTAGACGGGATCTAGGTGATGAAGAATGTGATGTTGATGAAGTCCTTGGACGAAATCTTACTCGTTATGCCAAGTTAATAAAAGATGTCGACTTTACTACGAATTTAGTAAAAGGTGTTTTAAATAAAAGCGCTAAATTGGATAAAATTTTGCAGCCGTTGGCGCCGGAATGGCCTTTAAATCAGATCGCTCGGATTGATTTAGTAGTTTTGAGGATTGGTTTATATGAGTTGAGTAATGAAAAAGATGTACCACCAAAAGTAGTTATTAATGAAGCTGTCGAGCTCGCTAAGGCATTTGGTAGCGCTAATTCCTCTAAGTTTATTAATGGAGTTCTTGGGACGGTCTTAGTGAATCAGCAGGCAATCATAAAAAAACCAAAATCTAAAAAATAATATTTTAATTATGAAATTAGGTAATAATGAAAAAACCAAATCCAATCCAAGGTTTTAAAAAATTAGTTTATCGTCGAAAGGGTGAGATTGAAGAAGTCGTACATGAAACCACTGCCGGCGGAGTAATTTTCAGGAGAGATAAGCTTCAAGCTGATAAAATACAAATTTTATTAATTCAAGACACTAAAAATAGATGGACAATTCCTAAAGGACATGTTGAGCCGGGCGAAGAACCTCGTCAAACTGCTGATCGAGAGATTAAGGAAGAGACTGGTTTGAAGACAATCAAAGTGTATTCTTGGCTTGGAAAAGTTAATTTTAGATATCGCAGAGAACACACTTTAGTTTTGATGACGATGCATTTATACCTTGTTGAGGCCTTTAAGGACAGTAATGAATTTAAACCAGAAAAATGGTTAAATGATATTAAATGGTTTGATACTATGGAAGCAATTGATAAAATTGCTTATGATGATATTGGAAAGTTAATTTTAGTTGGTATGAAAAGAATTAGAAATAATACTTTATAATTTGAAATTTGTCATGGAAAATAATACTTATATTAAATTTGCTGAACAAAATCTAAATGTTAAGTTTAATGATATTAGCCTTTTGATTACGGCTTTTACTCACCGATCTTATTTGAATGAACATAAAAAAACTGTTTTTGAACATAATGAAAGATTAGAATTTTTAGGTGATGCCGTTTTAGAACTAGTTGTTACCGAGTATTTATTTAAAAAATACCAGGAACCAGAAGGTGTTTTAACAAATTGGCGTAGTAGTTTGGTTAGAACTGAAAGTATAGGATCAGTGGCCGACAAATATAATTTTTCTGATCTTTTAAGACTTAGCAAGGGCGAAAAAAGAGGTAGTGATCGTGCTAGACAACAAATTTTGGCTAATTGTTATGAAGCTGTGATTGGAGCAATTTATTTAGATTCAGGCTATGATTATGCAAAAGATTTTATTCATACTAGCTTAATCGTTACACTGGATATGATTTTATCGACCGGTTCTTGGATGGATCCTAAATCTCATTTACAAGAGATTGCCCAGGGCAAGGAAGTCGCTACTCCGGTTTATCGAGTAATTTCAGAGGAGGGTCCGGATCATGAAAAGATTTTTACTATTGGGGTTTATATTAACAATAAATTACGTGGTAAAGGAGAAGGTCCGTCTAAACAAATTGCTCAACAAAATGCAGCAATTAATGCCCTAGAGTATTATAAAAAACAAGACATTTAAAGTTTAATTTAACTAATCTTTTTTTTATGTTATCTTTTAATTCGATATTGACTATTAAAATGAGTAGGAAATTTTGATTTAAATTAAATATTCAAATTGATGTGACATAAGAGTACAAGACTTTATATTTGACAACAGATAGATATATCTGTAAAATAGTCGTTATAGTTTTATTTGTTAATCTTTA
>JAJZCO010000002.1 GCA_021846095.1 bacterium
TAGTCAAGGAGTAAAAATGACTGGTAATCGGGCTGGCATTGTTCATCGTCTCGACCGAGCTACAAGTGGTGTAATGGTTTTAGCCAAGGATATTGAATCACAGAAATATTTACAAAAACAATTCTCTTTACGTAAGGTAAAAAAAGTATACTATGCAGTAGTTAATGGTATTCCAAATCAACCGGAGGCTATAATCGAAATCCCTATTAAACGCAACCGTTCTAATCCAAAAAGTTTTATTCCATCAAATGATGGCAAGCCAGCTTGCACTCAATATAAGGTTGTTAATATTAATCATAATTTGAATTTAACATTATTAAAATTAATGCCAACTACTGGTCGAACTCATCAACTAAGAGTCCACTTGAATTATTTAGATCTGCCAATTGTTGGAGATAGTCTATATAATGAAAAAAATACCATTAAAAGTACTAGGATGTATTTACACGCTGCAAGTTTAGAAATAACTCTTCCCGTTAGCAGGGTTCGTAAAGTTTTTGAGACAAATTTACCCGAAGAGTTTAACCAAATTATGAGTGATACAAAATGACACAGCTTCAATTAAACCATCAAACATCTGACCAGATAGATAATTTTATACTTAACCCCTCGTATTCTTTGTTATTAACGGGACCAGCTGGGATTGGTAAAGTATTTTTAGCTCATTATATTGCCAGTAAAATTTTATCTATTGATTTAACAACAATATCGACTGCTGGTAGTTTATATTACCCTAAAAGTGAAGACTTTACTTCTGGCATGGATCAAATCCAATCTATTAGATCATTTTTTAAGACTAAATTAAATTACAATCAGAAAATCAACAGAGTGGTAATTATATCTGACGTTGATGATCTATCTCAAGAAGCTGCCAATTCATTATTAAAGACATTAGAGGAGCCACCACTCGGGAGTTTGATTATATTAACCGCCAAGAATCCACTTAATTTAATTCCAACGATAGTCTCTCGGGTTAAAACTATTCGAGTCATAAAACCGAGTAGAGAAGATCTATTAAATTATTTTATTAATAATAAATACGATATCGCAGATGTAGAAAAAGCTTATTTAGTTAGCGATGGTTTACCGGGATTAATGACAAACTTATTGATAGACAAAAATCATATATTAAATCGCGCCACTGAGTTTGCTCGAGAGTTTTTAATCGCCAGTAACTATCAAAGGGTTATATTAATTAATAAAATATATAAAGATAGTAATTTAAGTTATTATTTTTTACGAATCATCCAACAAATGTCGAGGCTTAATTTAAGTAAAGGTAAATTGGGTAATGATTGGATAAAATTATTTAAACAATCATATATCTCCATTGAACGAATTAGCGCAAATTCTCAGACTAGACTTGTTCTGCTTGAGTTTGTAGCCCAAATTGTCTAAATTAAGGTATAATATAATAAATGTACGGTATAATTTTTATTTTTATTTTTGCTGTAATGGCCTATTATCATAGTGTAATTAGAGATGATGAATATGTGGAAATATCAAAAAAAGTAAGCGATCGACTTAATAAACTTTGGGAGATTGCTCATTTGAGTATGAGAGACAATAGGTTTTTAAGAGCAGAAAAAGCTTTACTAACAATTTTAAAGATAGATGAAAAGAATGCTCCAGCTTATAACCGATTAGGGATTTTGTATGCTAAACAAAAAGAATACAAAGATGCTATCGATTGTTTTGAAATTGCTTCTAGTATTGAATCAACTCCATCAAGTCTACACAATCTAGGTTTAATTTATTTAGAAACTGAAAATTATGATAAGGCCGCTGTGGCTTTCGAGCAAGCCATTAAATTAGAATCGAACCTAGCGGCAAGACATGTTGCCTATGCTAAAGTTCAAGAAAAAATAGGTAATATTAAATTAATGATTGATGAATTGAATATTGCGGCTGAATTAGAGCCAAACAAACAAACTCTTGGATTATTGCACAAAGCATACAAGGATAATGGCTATATAAAAGAGGCTGACGAAACAGCCCATCGAATTAAAATGATTAAAAAATCACCAATTAAACTTAAACCATTAAAACGATCAAAGCGTGTTGTTGTTTAAAAATTTATCTGATAAACTACCATATATTGATATTTTGCCGACATAGCTCAGTGGTAGAGCAGCTGTTTTGTAAACAGCAGGTCGTGGGTTCAAGTCCCTCTGTCGGCTCCATATTAGTACCTAGCAGGGATAGTGAAGTGGTTAAACACGGTAGACTGTAAATCTATTGGCTATGCCTTCGGGGGTTCGAATCCCTCTCCCTGCACCAATTTTAAAAATTAAAGCTTAGCCATAGTCTAGTTTATATTAGTACCTAGCAGGGATAGTGAAGTGGTTAAACACGGTAGACTGTAAATCTATTGGCTATGCCTTCGGGGGTTCGAATCCCTCTCCCTGCACCAATTGCCGTCTTAGCTCAGTGGTAGAGCACTTCCATGGTAAGGAAGGGGTCTCGGGTTCAAATCCCGAAGACGGCTCCAAACGGGTATCTGTGGATAAGAAGCATGTTTTTAATAGTCAACAGGGGTGGTTATAAACATAAGAGCCTTGACAATTAATTTGTCTTAAAATAGAATCAGAGTATAAGTGTGAAATAAAAATAAGCACTTAAGGATAATTCTTGCAAGAGATAAAAATTACCAGTATGATCAGCTGGTATTTTTTATTTAACTTAAAAGTTTTACTTTTTTCTTTAATCTGTTAATATAGAGTAGATATTGATTTAAAATAAGAGTGTAAATATGGCAAAAAAAGGTGATAAACGAAAAATTGTTGGTCTAGTAAGTGATGAAAGTGGTGAGCGAATATACTATACATCTAAAAACAGTACTAACACTCAGACTAAGTTAAGTTTAAAAAAATATAGTCCAAAGCTTCGAAAGCATGTAGTATTTACAGAAACTAAAAAATCTTTAGGTAGAAACGAAGTTAAACCAAAAAAATAATTACTTATTATTTGACATTATTTAAATCTAGTAAGGTATTAACAAGTTCAACCTGACTCCATACTAAAGGGTCCACACCAATTGCCAGGTTTTTTACTGGATCATATTGTTCGCTTAAACAACCGGTTGAACCTTGTTTAGAAATGACCCATTGGATTAGACTATCTGCTTCAGATAAGTTATTTGAAATTATATAATATTGGGCTAGCCATAAAGTAGCTATTACCCATGGATTTCCTGGGTATGAATTATCTTTTAAAAAATATGAATCATGGTTATACCTAAGCACTCCACCACTTGGTGTTACGTTTTTAATATTGTCTTCAATCATATTCAGCGTTGTCAATATATGCTTATCATCGGATCGTAATCCGGAAAACATATATGCCCCATAGAAACTCGAAATATCGATAGTATTATCGTTGATTATCGAACCATCAGATTGCAATATAAACCCTTTAATAAAAAATTTATCGGTTCGATTATAAAATTTATGGAAATTGTTTTTCATTAAATCTAATGTTTCTTGCCATGAGGCGACAAACTCGTTCCTGTCGATTTTATTAGCCAGGTTAATAGCAGCAGATAAGGCAGCCATAACGATCGATGTTGTGTAGGTTGTAGTTAGAAATTTTTCTTCCCATAGATCATAGCTAGCATGAGGTAAACCCGTTTGAACGTCAATATACGAGGACATAAAATTAGCTGCTGGGGCAATTAAACTGTCGTAACAATTTTTAATAAAATCTAAATCTTTCGAAGCTTCGTAATATTGATTAAGCATAAATATAACAATTGCGGTTTCATCTTCTTGTATAGCCAGTTCAGCTCGATTATTAATCAAAGACGGCAACCAAGTGCTACCAATTGATTGATCTGGTTGATATTTTTGCATTATATAACCACCAGGTTGGATGACACTTTTACAGAATTCGAAAAAGTTTTTCGATTCTTCCAGATGACCCATTCTAATCAATGGCCATAACGCAAAAGATGCATCTCGAGGCCAACAATATGCATAGTAGTCTTTACCATAATTAAATATACTTGAATCACCGCTGGCAATTATAGAACCACGCTTATCAATATGGGCTTTTATAATTAATAAACTTTTGGTAATATCTGTTTTATAATTGAGGTCAGGGTAATTATCAGCGTTTGTCCATTCTTGCCAGTAATGTCTGGTATAATCAAGTCTTTCATCGATTAATCCAGACATATATTGGTCATTTAAATCACTAGCTGAGGATTGACTGTTGGTAATTATTACCCAATAGTCTAATTCGACAAATTGATTAGCATTGATTACTTTGCTAAATCGAATAGTACTGTCGACCGAAGAATGTTCAATTGGATTATTGGACAGTTCACCATCTTCAGCATCTTTGTAAGTTCCTATTTTACCTTCGACATGATAATTGCCAGTAGAATACTGATCAAAACTTGTTCCATCTGTAAACCTACCATTAATAACTAATGAAGTGTGACCATTATAATCGTAAATATAATTTTTATTTGGAACATACAAGACCGTATCGGCTCGTCCAACTGGTGAAATAATGAAAACTTGATGCATAAAAAGTCGTATTTCACGATCTCTGTCCAAGCTATTTAATATTTTGATGTGTCTTACATAAGTGTTAAATTCTGGATCGATATAATCATTAAATTCTAACGACACATTTAAAAAATGATGGCTCATGGTAATATGACTGATAAGTGTGTTTTCTTCATAATTTAGTACAATATCCCAGTTACCATCATTAACCCAGCTAAATGTCCCATCTACGTAAATACCAATTTTATGGTGACAGTTACGAGCGGTAGTTAAATTTTCTTGACCAACAAAAGGGAAATAAAAATCGTTAACTAAACCATATTTATCTAAACCAACAAAAATTTGGTTATTACTTAAAACTACTGGTCTAGACATATTAGACAGTAATCCCGTGGTTTAATAATCGATATTTTAAATCATGAAAAGCATTCATAAAGTTGATGTATGCTTCATAGGGAGAATCATAGGGACTAAAATAGGCGTGAATATCTCCGTCATTAAACCATTTTGTACACATGTAGTAAAAATGATCAGAGGTTTGTAATTTACGCCAATCATTTATTAATTCATAGTCATTACTGGAAAGAATAGACGACTCCAGGCTATATAAGGCATCTATCGAATTGGTTTGCATACTGTTGCCTAACCAAGCCGATAAATCTCTTTCAGTATCGGCCCAAGTAACAGTGTAGGGCATATCAATTTGATCGACTGGATCATTTTTCTCAATAAGTTCCGAAATAGTTACAAAATCATGGCCAGGTGTCTTAAGCCATTCCTTTAGTAAATGCCGTAGAAAATCAAAGATTCCAGATTCATCCCATTGATGTTCTCCGAATGTCTCATAATCCATAAATAAATTAAAATTAGTAGCATTTTGATCTTCTGATAACCAATGCGAAAACTTATCAGCAGTTAGTGGCCACTCTGACCAATCATGATCACCGAACCTAAATGCAATGTCGTCCGATAATTTATAATTTTTCATTAGAAGTTTAATTTTTGAAGTATTAATTGGTTGATAAACGAAATTAGGACTTCGCCAGCCTAATATAGGATCCCATCCTTCCGATAATATTCCTTTATAGCCAGCTTCTTCGGCCCACTTAGCTAACTCATTGTTATAAGCGAGCTCAGTGTTACGTAATATCTTTGGGGTCTGACCGAACAATTCTTCAATCTTATCTCGATGCATTTTAATTTGAGTTTCAAATTCATTCCTAGAATAAAAAAAAGCTAAGCTATGATAATAAGTTTCAGCTAATATTTCGACTTGACCTGTTTTGACTAACTCTTGAAACGATGTTAAAACCTCTGGCGACCACATTTGAAATTGTTCCAAAATCGTGCCACTAATAGATAGGTTTAATTTAAAATTTGGATTGTTCTTAAGAAGTTCTAATAGAATTTGATTGGTAGGTAAATAGGACTTGTTAGCAATCTTATGAATTATTTTTTCATTATTAGTATCATTATCTTGTCTTGAGTTGAAATAATTGTGATCAACCCCAGTGTCATAAACAGTATAATGTTTAATTCTATAGGGTTGATGTAGGTGTAAATATAAAACAATTGATTTAGATTTCATGTTTTAATTTCCATTAATTTCGTTTGATACACATTGGTTACTTTATCGGCAGAGTGATCCCACGATAAATTGAATAATTCATTTTTGGAGTTATTTAGTAACTCGGTCTTTAAGGAATGATTATTTATGACACTGTGAATTTGATTAACCATCTCTTTGATGTCCCAAAAATCAACCTTTAAACAGTGATGTAGAATTTCGCTGACTCCGGACTGTTTTGAAATAAGGACGGGTGTGCCATAACCGATTGATTCTAAAGCTGTTAAACCAAATGGTTCCGATATTGAAGGCATAACAAATAAATCGCCGATTGCAAAGGAGTCTCTTAGTCTTTTACCACGTTGAAAATCGTTAAATAAAACATTAGCTCCAATACCTAAATCTGTCGATAAATTGATAAGCTCATGATATTGCTCACCATTTCCCTGAATTAGCAGCATTGTTTTGGGATTAAGGCGAACTATTTCCTTAAAAACATGTAATAAATTTGGTAAGCCTTTTTGAATTGTGATTCGGCCGATGCTGGTAATAACATGATAGCCATTTTGTTTTAGAGTAGCTAAATATTTATAGTCAGTCTCATCGGATAAGGGCTCGATGTCATCAAAATTGAAACTATTATGAACAACTTCGATTTTATCTGCTGGAATATTATAATCTTCGATAATTTTATTTTTTGTTAAATCTGATACGGCGATAATTTTATCGGCCAAACTTAAAGCCAGATATTCTATCTCCTTTACTAATGGGTTACCATTTTGACTACCAGCTCGATCTGATTCAATCGAATGAACGTGTAATATTATTGGAACGTTTTTAAACCTTTTAACACCTAAGGCGGCTCTAAAAGTTAACCAATCGTGAGCATGCAGAATATCAAAATCCATTTTTTCGACTAATTTAAGAACGTATTTTTCGTATATCGCTTGTTGATCGAATATGTTTAACCATTCCTCGCTACCATCATTTTGAATATACTGGTAACTGTCATAGGCGATGGCAGTTCGATTTATGGTCTTCGTAAAAGTTGGCTGAGCAGATGTAATCTTCATGAACTTGATGTTGTGAGGAGCACTATAAGGTAAAATAAATTCAATGTCGATATTTTTTTTAGCAAGTGATTTACATAGGTTATAAGATGCTACTCCCAGCCCACCACTATTATGTGGAGGTAATTCCCACCCAAGCATTAATACTTTCATTCCTAATATTCTATCTCTTTTACATTTATTTATCTCTATTGTAGAACTGAATAGTATTTAGCACAAGCGTATTAATGATAATTCATATTTGAATTATCCGTAAACACACCATCAACCCCAATTTTAGCTAACCGACTAATAGATTGCGTCTTATTGACGGTGTAAACTAGTGTTTTAAGATCATACCGATGTGATAAAGTAATGTGGCGTTTTCGTAAATAGTGTCTATTAACGACAATCATTTTAAAGTTATTTTTAGCAATGTAAATATCCTTTGTAACGAATAATCCCGATATTAAGGCAGTTGATATTGGTAGATTAAGTTTATTAAAATCATAGAGTTCAGTCACGATTTTAGAACTAACTATTAAATTATTAGGTATCCATTGACCTACATCAATCAAGTTTGCCAACATGTCACCAACAATATGGGCTGAACCAATATCCTTCAGCTCTATATTCAGAATTGTAGTGTTGTTTATTAAGGTTAATACATCAGATAATTTTGGTATTTTGTATTTCTCGTATATTGGTATTTTGATGAGTTCTGAGTAGGTTAAAGAAGAAATTAAGATATTTAATCCAGCAATTCTTTTTAAACTCTTATCATGAGCTAACACGGGTACCTTGTCTTTGGTCAGTCTAATATCTATCTCAATCCCATCAATCGGCAGTAACATTACTGAATTTATTGTCTCAATAGTGTTTTCATAAAAACCTTTGTTATTTCCTCGATGTGAAAATATTAATAATTTATTATTTTTCATAACTTATGGTTCATATTTAAAGCAATTAACGACATGGTCTTGATAGATTCCAGTGGCTTGAAGAAATGAATAAATTGAAACTGGTCCAACTAGTTTAAAGCCAATCTTTTTCATGTCTGATGCTATTTGTCTAGATAGGCTGTCTTGAGTTGGAATGTCATGAACTGATTCGAAACGATGTTTAACAGGTTTATAATTAACATATTGCCATAAATAGTTATTAAAACTCTGAAATTTTTTTTGGAGCGACTTGACCATGTTAGCATTATTAATGACTGCATTAATTTTAGAATAATTTTTAATGATGGTAGTATTTTTAATCATATTATTTATATCATCAACATCATATTTAGCAACCAGATTGATATTAAAATCTTTAAATGCTAAATCATAATCTTTTGTTTTGTTTAAAATTGTTAAATAACTAAGTCCTGCTTGATTGATCTCTAGTGACAAGACTCGAAATAGTTGTTGATCATTATAAATTGGTACACCCCATATCTTATCATGATAGTTTATATAGCTAGCTGATCTTAAGCACCAATCACACCTTGTCGTTAATGATTGAGATTTTATTGTCATATATTTGGTTTAAATAATATTTCATGTTTTAGATTGTTTTTTCTAGATAAAGCTCCGAGTGATATTAAATTTAGCATGTTGTATTGAGAGCGATAAGCTTTCATTGAAATCAATTTTAATTTTTGTTGATTTCGATTTAACCGGACTGGTATAATCGTGCCCCTTAACCGTAAGTCCGATTCAATTCTTTTAGTTAATTTTTTTAGGTATTTTTTGTTTGTTTGTCCAACTCTCATGTATGGTTGATCAGCATAAAAAATAACTTCATTACGACGTTCTAAAAGTGCTAAACCTAGATTTCTAGTAACAACATGGTCTAGGTGTCGAAAAATAGACCCAACAGCTAGTGGTACTAAAAAAGTAGAGTCAGACGGACTAAGCTTCAAAATATTGTTCATAATATGATCATAATTTATATTATTACTCCTATACTGATGGTCTAAATAGTCAAGATCGATTGATGTAATGCCAAGTGATTTCATCAGCTGATTGTTTTCGGACTTTCTATGTTCCATCATCTTCGATGAATTTAATTGACCACAGACTAAATCCCAAATCGTTCTAGTTGATTTATCGGGAGTGCCGGCAAAAATATTTATGATAGTGACATTATTAGTTTGGATTTGACTAAAACAACTAATAATAGCGTCATCTAAATGTGGAGATAAAATTACAATATTTCCCATATCAAGACTTATCATATCTAATTTTAAAATAAATTGACAGTACTAGCTATCAGTTAAGCATATGATCAAAATATTTTAAAAAAATTGTTTTATTAAAGTTAGTTTTATTACTTAGTATATTTAATCTGATTCAATTTTTTTATATGTTAAGAATTTAAGCTGTCATATCGACCGATAATTCGACAATTTTTGTGGCTAAATCGTAATATGGTTTATCTAGTAAAAATATTTTTTGTTTTTTTTGAGCCTGATTTTCTCGTACAACATATAAGGCATTAAAACTATCTGTGATGTCAAATTTTTTAATCCTTATCAGACGATGCTGTAAAGAATTAGAATTCGAATTATGGATTGGTATTATAGGATCAGTTGAATCGATAAAATCTAATAATTTCTGGTTCAAGTCATTAGAGGCGTCCTGCATTATTTTTTCCATAAAGCCTACTTTTTTAAACGATTTTGCACTAAATCTATATTCGATAATATTTTCAGTGGCAAGTCTCAGGTCATGTAAAAACTCATTTAATCCATGCTGATTTAATTCAGAATCAATATATTCAATTTTATCATTCAATGATACAAATGGCTTCTCCATATAAACCTCACATTATTTAGTGACTAGATCACTTTAAATTACTTAAAAAATTATATATCTCGACCATTGCTAAAGTATCTAGTTTACAATAAATTAGCAAATTGTCAAGGATTTGTTGTTTTTGATCGGGTCGTTTATCATCCAGTACAGCTTCCATCCATAGCCTTTGAGCACTACCACCTTCAGCAATCTCTAAATCTTTATAAGATAGCTCGGGAACAATTACCGGTAGAACATTTTTTAATGAAGCACTACCCTTAAAAGCTGAATCAATATAATAAC
This sequence comes from bacterium, assembly GCA_021846095.1. Taxonomy (GTDB): domain Bacteria; phylum Patescibacteriota; class Saccharimonadia; order Saccharimonadales; family UBA4665; genus JAJZWG01. Next base: position 10,217 of record JAJZCO010000002.1, read on the forward strand.
CCTCGGAAAATGGAATCATCAAATCTTGTATTCTGGAGTTAATATCGTTGATGAAAGGCTTTGAGTCGGCACTATATGTAGCCAATAGTAGGTTACAGTTTTTTTCAAATGACATATTCCAGGTTAAAATTGAGCCCTTGTCTTGAATTTGGTTCTTAAGATTATCGACGACGTATTTAGCTGGATTATCATTTGATGTGTGAAGATATTCAAAATGTTTCAATTTGCCGTTTGGTTTATCAAGAATATGAAGAGAATACTGAAAAGGCAGTTGTTGATAAGGCCTCAAACCATCGAAGGACGGAATAACACTTGCCAATGTTTCGTAATCTAAAAAATAGAGTGGGAAACTTAAACTATCTAAAAACTTTTTAATTTTTGCTAAATTAATAATTGGTTGATTGAGCTTAAAAGAATTTAATTGACGAAGTTGTTTTTCTGCTAAAGGAAAGTCGTCTGGGATTTGGCTTAATTTTTCAATGTGGCTAGAGTTAAATTTTGCAATTAGGGGAACATTTAATAGGTATAGGTCGTAGATAGAATTTTGATCAACCGGAGATAATTTTTTGTAAATATCGAGCCATTCTGAAAGCGAACCTAATCTACAATGAACTGGAGATATGTCAGGGCATTTTAAGGAAGACATGACATCAAGGGCTTTCTTAATGTGGTGATTAGTCGTCATTGTTAGTTTTCTGACTTCTTCCGTAACATCAACAGTAATTGCGATATCAGTAGGATTAATCGGGCCATTTTTAACAAATTTGTTGTTAACATGAATAACTGAAATGTTGCGAACCTTGTAACCAAGTGACTCTAAAACAATCATTTGAAAACAGAGATCATAGTAATGTTCGATTTTTACCCTAGTAGATGATTTGATTTCATATAAATCGATGGTTGTTTGATCGATTATTTCGATAGCATCACATATACAAGTTAAGCTATCTTTTTCGAATCTTCCCTGTAATATAATATTATGATTTTCAGCAATTGCTGAGATAGTTTTATCCGGCAAAGCCAGATAGTCATCATAATTATCGAACCCTAATTTTATTGAATTTTCAAATAATTGTTCTGCAATAGTTTCAAATAAATGTCCCGCATCAAACATTGCTTGAGTGTTAGGATCAATTGGAGGTAATTTGTATTTGTCATGTTTTTTTAACCACAGCCAAGCAGGGTGTTTCAGGAATAACATATAATCAGATTTAGATAATTGCATCAGTAATTAATTATAGCAATTATTTAATGCAAATTAGATATTAATTTTATGTTTAACAATATCGGCTAAAATAAGGCTGGCTAAAGAAATAAGTACAATAAAAATAATACCAATTAGTGGAATGGCTGTAATGAATACTCCAAAAATTGCTAAAAGAATTAATACAATACCAACCATTAACGTGCTAATAAGCATAGTTTTACTTGGTTTAATACTCCAAAAATTTGGCCATGATCTCAAAGCGTATAGACTAGCCTGACCTTGAAATACTAATAGTAATAAAGCAGCCGATCTGATTTGAAGTAAATTAAAATGAAATACAAATGAAAACAATAAAAGGCTAGAGACTAATAGTATAAACAAAGCAGATGCAAGCAATGAGGCACTGATAATTAAGTTCTTAACCTTCCATTTACTGGGGGTAGTATCAATGACGGTATTGTCACTGGCAATCGATATTGTCACAAAATCATTAGCGAAGAAAACAAATATTATCAATAAAGGGGTTATGATAATAGTTTTGTTATAGAATAAATAAAAAACTATTAAGAGGGTAATCTGTAAACTTTTAATTAATTTATTAATGGCCCAAGTTTTTATTCGTCTGTCAACAGTCCGACTAATTAAAATAGTTTCGATAACATCTCGTAAACCGACATCAGATAAGACTAAACTGGCTGAGTTCTTGGCTATATCGGTCGCATTATTGACTGCTATTCCAACTTCAGCTTGTGATAAAGCCGGAGCATCATTCACACCGTCACCGGTCATGCCAACCACGTGAGAAGTATGTTGTAAGGCTTCTATAATTGTTAATTTATCTTCAGGAAATGCTTCAGCAAATGTTTGATTACTAAATATTAAACTTGGATCATTGACCGCGCTCGCCATTTTAATACAGCCACCATCTAACCCTAATTGATGAGCTATATTCGTAGCGGTTTGAAGATTATCTCCCGTAATGATTTTAATCTTAATAGACAATTTCATTAAGTCCTGTAGTAAACTTTTAGCATCGCTTCGTAGAGGATCGGCTAAAGCCACTAGTCCTATTATTGATTTATCGACAGAAGATGTCGTTCCGATTGCAATTACCCGATATCCAAATGTAGCTAAATTTTTTAAATCTTGTTCCAAATTATCCGGGTAATTAAAACCTTGTTTTATTATTGATTCCGGTAATCCCTTGGTGATTATAATTTTTGTATTGTCAAATTTTATTGTGGCACTAGTTGACTTAATTTTTATATCAAAAGGGCTAAAATCTACCTGATCATATAGTGATATATGTTTATTTTTGGCGTACTGAATTAAAGCTATATCGATTGGATCATTATCAGCTAAATTACTTCCAGAGGCGGCTAAAGCTATTAGATTATCTTCGGTGTATTTATTATAAGTAATTAATTTACTAACAACTGGACGATTTATTGTTAACGTGCCTGTTTTATCGAGACACAGTACAGTCATGGCGGCGGCATCTTGAACGGCTGTGAGTCTTCGAACTAAAACCCCATGGTGATGATTTAATTTAGACATCTCCATAGCACCAAATGCTTGGGCAATAATAAACATTGTCGGAAAGGCCGTTGGTATGGAGGCAAATAATAAAACAATAGTAATTGTAATAAAAGCTTTTAAATCAAGCTGTATATAAAAATTAAAAAATAAAATTATAATTATTAAAAAGCCGTTAATGATGAGCTGATATTTAATAATTTTATAAACAATTTTTTCTAGATTAGTCGGTGGATGAGAATTTTCGATCATGGTTGTTAACTGACCATATTCAGTAGAAGAACCGGTGCTTTCTACGATAGCTGTTGCCTCACCACGTTTGACTATACTCCCTGAGTATACTTTGCTACTTGCTGTTTTTTGGCTAGTTTGTGATTCACCGGTGATTAAGGATTGATCAACGTCTACCAAACCTTCTGTGATAGTTAAATCGGCGCTAATTATATCGCCAGTTCTAACTCTTATTAAGTCTCCCGGTACCAATAGTTCAGAAGAGATCTCTTGCCATTTGTTGTCGCGATTAACTCGTACCATAATCGATAATTTAGCACTTAATTCTTCCAGACTTCGATTAGTCTTAAGGCGTTGAATAAAAGCAATAACGCTATTGGTTATTAACAATATAAAAATTAATAGTGTTTCAATATGATCGCCAGAAAGGTAACTAATAATAGCAGTAATTTCTAAAGCGAGAGGTAATGCTCCATAAAAGTTTTTTAGATAAACTAATATAATATTGTCAGATTTTTTTTTGATTTCGTTTTTGCCATATTTTATCAGCAGTTCGTTCGCTTTTGCTGAACTTAAGGGTTCATAGTTATTTTTTAACATAATCATATTATTATAGACTTATTTATAATAGATGTTAAAATTACAGGTGAATTAAATTATGAAGTTTAAAAAAGACCGAAAACTTAAATCAATAGCGACCATAATATTATTGGTAAGTTTTTCCATTTTTATTTTTAATATAATTTATAGTAATAATGTTGTTAATCGATTGTCGTCAGATCAGACTAATTATATCAGTGGAACTCAATCCGACGCAGTAAACCATATAACTAGCACTAAATTTCCTAATAATAATTTTTCAGCACAATTACTTTTTAGTGTCAAAAATCATAATCAAAATATATACAGTAGTAATTTCAGAAATTCAGTCATTAATTCTCTTCGGCATTTAAGTGGTCTTGTTAATTATGCTAGCTATTACACAACTAACAACAACCAATTAAATTCAATTAATGCTCGCCAGACTATAGTCAATGTTAACTTAAGTGGCAGTCCATCTACTCAGTATAAAAATTTATTAAATTTTAAAAATCAAATATCTAGCCCCTATTACACAGTTAATATTGGAGGGTTGATGGTTATTCAGCAAGAAGCAACTATTCAGGTTAAAAATGATTTGAAATTAGCCGAAATGTTGTCGCTCCCGATCTTAGCTCTAGTATTAGCTATTGTTTTTAGAAGCGTTTTAGCCGCCATTATACCAATATTATTAGGTGTATTTTCTATTTTTGGTGGTTTAAGCATATTGCGGGTTTTAGCTTCTTATACCAATATAGATCAATATTCAATTGATGTTATTACGTTATTGGGTCTAGGGTTATCGGTAGACTACTCACTTTTAATTATTAGTAGGTTTAGAGAAGAAATTAATAATAACAACTCTATCTCTTCAGCTGTAAAAACTACAATTTTAACTGCCGGTAAAACAATCGTATTTAGTGGATCAATTGTAATTGTTTGTCTATTATCATTATCTTTTTTTCCAATTACATTAATTCGTAGTATAGCTTTTGGAGGGGCATCTGCCGTTTTAATTGCTATATTAGGGGCACTTTTAATTGTTCCGTCGATACTGGCCCTGTTAGGACCTAACATTAATAAATTTTCTATTAGAAAATACACCAAAACCAATCAACAAGAAATAGACCATAATTTATTTTATAAAATTTGCAGCATTGTAATTAAAAAACCATACCAAATAATGTTTTTATCTTTTGTTTTGATTATCTTTTTAGCTGGGCCATTAAAAAGTATTCGATTTATTGCTCAAGATTACCATACTTTGGCATCAAATAGTCAAGGTAGGATAGTTGCCGCTGCTATTAATAATAATTTTCCTAAAAAATATAATAATCCAATAATTATTGATTACAGTGTTAATAATTTAACTTCACCATCTCAAATTAAAAATTTTGAAAACTATTTAAATAGGCTTAATAAATTAGCTAATGTTAGCTATGTTCAAACTTTTAATCCGTTACTTTTAACAACGAAAAAGGTGCCAACCATTAATGACCGTAAATCACTGTCGCTTTTTCTAAACAATAATACCGCTCAAATTATTGTTGGATATAATACTGGAAATCCAATTAGCAGCATGGCACAAAATCTTGTAGCAAATATCCGCTCTATTTCAGTTAAAAACGCATCAATAATGGTTGGTGGTTTACCAGCTATTCAATACGATTTAATGGCTACAATTATGCATTACTTACCCTATGTTGTAATCGCAGTAGTCTTAACAATATTTATTTTGCTAGGATATTTTCTTAAGAGTTTAATAATTCCACTTCAAGCTATCTTGATCAATAGTTTAGCTCTAATTCCCACCTTAGGAATATTGGTCTTTATATTTCAACAAGGTCATCTTAATGTTTTATCCAAAACTAATGGTCTGGATATCACGACAATAATTATAATATTTGGTATTTCTTTTGGACTTAGCATGGATTATGCGGTTTTTCTGTATAGTCGTATTAGTGAATCGTTTAAGCTAAATCACAACAATGAATTATCAATTCGAGAGGGATTAACTATAACTGGTCCAGTTATCACCGAAGCAGCCACACTTTTTTTCATTGTTGTAATAGCATTTACTACATCAAAAATCGCTATCTTACAACAAATCGGACTAGGAATGGGGCTGGCGGTTATCATTGATGCATTTTTCATTCGAATATTTATTGTTCCCGCTACAATGAAAATTTTCGGTCGATTGAACTGGATATTTCCAAAAAAACACTAATCATTAAACCCTGGTATGTTTCTATCATTAATGACAGATGATTTTTATAATTTTAAAATATTTTTATTTAAAAAAATGATTATTATTAATTTATCTAGTTACGACGGATATTCAAATATTTTTAATGTTATAAATGTCCCTGAGTAAAATACTAGTTATATAAAAAAGGTTTTATTGAAATTAATCAATTGTTTGAGATACAAGTTTGGCTAGTTATATTTGGCAGGGGTGACAGGACTTGAACCTGCGACTTTCGGTTTTGGAGACCGACGCTCTACCAACTGAGCTACGCCCCTAAAATTACATTACTTCATTTTACTATTTAATTTATTGATAAACAAATAACTAAACCCTTTTAAAATATTAATTATGTAATATAATAACTACAAGTTATGAGCAAAATAATACCCCAAAAGCCAATATTGATTACGTTGTATGGTTATCCAGGATCTGGTAAAACTTATCTATCCCGTCAGTTAAGTGAAGCTTTTACGATTGCACATTTGCAGGCAGATCGTATCAGAGCCGAATTGTTTGAAAATCCCCAATATGATCAAAAAGAAAATAAGATAATAAACCAACTAATGAACTATATGACGGAAGAGTTTTTAAACGCTGGTGTCAGCGTAATTTATGATATAAATGCCCTCAGATCGGCTCAACGTTCTGCTCTGAAGGATTTAGCCAAACAATGTCGGGTAGATAATCTTTTGATATGGTTTCAAATGGATATTGAAACAGCTTATTTACGTAATAAAAAACGGGATCGTAGAAGAGCTGACGATAAATATTCGGCTGGTTGGGATAGACAAGCTTTTAAAAATCAAATCAGTGGAATGCAAAATCCAACAACTTCAGAAAACTATTTGGTTCTTAGTGGTAAACATTCGTTTCAAACACAAAAGAACGCTATATTTAACAGACTTCGAGAGATGAGCATAATCCAGCCATCTGATACGACTAGCCACTTAACTATGCCAGGTATGGTCAATTTGGTGCCTCAAGCTAACCTTGGACGAGTAGATTTATCGCGACGAAATATCGTAATTAAATAAACACTTAATGTCAACGAAAACATTGCGTCTAGCCGATAAATATGACGTAACAATTTATAAGCGGAAGGGGTTAAAATCAGTACGCTTATCGGTGTCACCACTTACTGGTGTCCGTTTGTCTATGCCATATTGGGTTAGTTATAAATATGGTGAAAATTTTTTGTATCGACAATTAGATTTCATCAAAATACATTATCCTAATCGTAGATATATAGTTGATCATCAACAAATCGGAAAATTTCACAAAATTAGATTTATTCAAAGTGATCATTTATCTACCGTAAAATCAAAAATAATTAATAATGAAATCATTATTAATTTACCCCTAGATTGCGATTTAACTGAAGACAAAGTACAGTCTATTGCTAAAAAATATTCTATTCGAGCCTTAAGAGATGAAGCAGAAATTTATTTACCAAAAAAATTGAATAATCTGTCTCAAACTTTAAATTTACCATATAAAACCGTCACTATAAGACAACTTAAAACAAGATGGGGCAGTTGTGATAGTAATAAGAACATCTCGTTAAACTTATTTTTGATGACATTACCGGATAATTTGATTGATTATGTATTAATACACGAATTAAGCCATACAAAAATACTTAAACACAATAGTTCTTTTTGGTCATTTGTCGAACAGATTTTGCCAGATTATAAACATTTAAAAAAAGAAATTAAAAACTTCCAACCCGTATTGGACTAATGAAATAATGTCATATACAATTAAAATAATAAACTATGGATAATAAAAATAAAGTACTTATAGATCAACAACGAATTAGTAGCCTTATTAACTCAATGACGGATGCAGTCATAGCTGTAGATGAAAATTTATTAGTTCAATTATATAATTCCTCAGCACTTAATCTATTAGATCTTAATGATATTAAACTGTCGACTAAACTAAGTGATGTTTTTCATCCTATGGATAGCACAAAACAATCATTGAATTTAACTGATTTAGTTTTAAAATCATCGACTATAGCCGTCTATAAGGATTTTTTTTTAAGCTACAACGACGGTAGTACGATTAATTTATATATGTCAGTTGCACCAGTTCGAGAAAACTTCGGTCACGATGAGCTAAAAGGTTACGTTATAATTTTAAAAGATATTACTAGAGAAAAATCACTAGATGAAGAGAAAGATGAATTTATATCAGTCGTATCTCATGAATTACGAACCCCAATAGCTATTGCTGAAGGCAATATTTCAAATGCCATGGTTATTGTTGATAAAACTAATGATGTCACTATTATCAAGCAAGCTTTAAATCAGGCCCATCAACAGATCTTGTTTTTATCCGATTTGATCAATGATTTATCTACATTATCTCGAGCAGAACGAGGAATAATTGAAATCAAAGCTGAAAAAATTATAATTGAAGATTTATTATTTGAATTATCTCAAAGTTATTCATCAGAAGTAAGAAACAAAGGATTAGAAATCGTCATAGATCAAGATGATAAAACTAAGGTTCTATACTCAACTACCTTATATGTTAAAGAGATTTTACAAAATTTTATTACTAATGCTATAAAATATAGTCGGACTGGCAAAATTGTAATTTCAGCCAAATCGACATCCGACGGAGTTAATTTCTCGGTTAAGGATAGTGGTATTGGAATTTCTAAATTAGATCAAGAGAAGGTATTTAATAAGTTTTTTAGGTCAGAAGATTACCGGACTCGTGAAGCTAGTGGCACGGGTTTAGGACTATATGTAAGTGCTAAACTTGCTAAATTATTAAACGCTACCATAACATTAGACAGTAGATTAAATTTTGGGTCAACATTTACGCTGCATGTTCCAAATTTAAATAAATAATTATATTTTATCAAATTTTGGTAGAGATCTGTCGATTTGCATAATGGGCAAACAAATATTTCTCTCTTTCCAGTATATAGTACCAAATTCATACTTAATCATTGAGATGTTGTAAATTGATATATCGAAAATAGCCGCTATAAAAATCATAAATGTACCTTTAAGCCATTTCTGATTGTATGTCAAATTAATAATCTGGCTATAATATAACAGTAGTAATAGTACGCTAGTTATGTTACATATATACAAAAAAAGATCCAATCTACCTAAACTAATCATAAGACCAACAAGAGGTCCGATAAATATAATAAACTCTCCCAAACCTACTAAACTCACTAGTTCTATTTTACGGTGTAATTTAGGGTAATAGGTCCGAATTGCTGTTTGATATTGTTCGTAATAAGGTTTAGAACTCGAGATATCAATAACCTCATCAGCTTTTACTAGATTGTATCTATTATTGTTTAATAAGGTTAATCGGCTAAAATAACTCTCTGGTGTAACTCTTTTTTTAATAGCCTTAAACTGACCATATTTAGATAAATCTTGAGACTTAATTAACCAGCAAGTACTAAGTACTGGAGGTCTTTTAAGGAAATACCGAGGAATCGATAACTCGAAAGCATATCTGGCCGGTTGATATAACCACGCTTTATACGACTGATTTTTATATATATTTTTGGGAATAAAACTAATCATGCTGATTTTTTTGGCCAACATTAATTCTATAGCAGATCGCAAACTATGCTCCGAAAACCTGACATCAACACCACAAAATAATAATATATCTCCACTTGCTTGTTCAGATAATTGTTGGTAAGCATAGTTTTTTGCTAACCAATCTTCTGGTGGGACATTTCCTTCTATAAATCTAACTCCAGCATGAGCAAAGCTGCGAATAATATCCGATGTTTTTCTGTTCTGGGAACAGTCATCTAGTACTAAAATCTCTAATTTTGGATAGTCACATTTAACTAAGGACACTAAACATTCTTCTAAATCATCCGTTTCATTCCGAGCTGGAATTAAAACACTGACAGTCGGTAAATCACGGTCAAAATAATGAACGTTGAATAATGGTCTTCGAGTAGACTTAACGTTTTTATAAGTTATTAAATTCAAGTAGACGATTATAATCAGAACGATAATTGATATAGATGAAATAATTTGACTAGAAGTAAGCATCATACCTGCTGATTTTAATGAGTAACTAAAATAAATTCCAATAAAATATATCACCAATTGAATTATGATTAATCTAGTGCTAGAGGAAAAAATGGATGTAGACAAATAATTATTAGAAGAGCTATCTATTACTTTTCGGTACAAGTTAATAATGCGGTAAATTGTAAAATATGAGATTATTATTAAAAAACCATATTTAACCCCAGTAAAATATAACCCTAAATTGCTAAGTATAATGGCGCCCATTAATGGATAAATTAAAAATTTTAAACGTTTAAACTTTAGTTTTAAGACTAAAAATTCAGCACAATAAACTAACGAAAATAACAAGAATAACAAAAAATAATGGTTTATAATAGGCATAAGCGTAAACGACATGTTCATCTATTAATATATGGTCTATAAGCTTTTTAATCAATACAATTTTAGTCTAAATGAAAATATAAATTAACATCAAAGAGAAAACGATCAAAGTATTAGATTAGTAATTTATTTATTGCTTCAACTTTAATATGAGGATTAATAACCCTAAAGATACCTGATATACATTATTTTTCCTTATTTATTATAATGTTTTAGTAATAGTATGTTTATTAGATGGGGGGGTGAGACAGCCATTTAACTTAAGGATCATTAACCAAGCGTCTTCTATTGAAAGTAATTCTTCATGAGCATAGCTTTCAAACATTTGTATCACTGATTTAGGACTACTTCATAAAACATTTTTAAGCGATTCTAGCTCAGCGTTACGAACGCCGATGACTTGATGTAATTTGTCAACATGGGCACTACTCGTTTACAGTTACAGTCATTTGTTCACACCCATTAATCAAGGTTATAATGCTGGGTTTTGTCGCCATTTAAAGTGCTAAGCATAATCCGATCTTACTTTTTAGCAATAAATTGTTTTAGTATGATAAAGACCCTCTTCTTTGGATATTATTACTCGAAATTATATCGGAAAAAAGTCTTGTATGGTTATGTATTTTGCTCGATCATTATAATTTAAGGTCTATTATTAAAAGATTTAGAGCTCTTATTAAACCTTTTGTTAGATCATGAGATTTATATTTTGGGTTTAGTTTATCTGTTGTAAGAATTTTTTTTAGTTCATAGATTTTAACCCACTCTACTTGTTCAAGTTCTTCTGGCTGAATTATAATTTTTAGTTTTTTTGGTTTAGTATTGTAGATAAAATCTAAGGTTTGTCTGCGTAAATAACCGTCCGTTAGCTTATCATCTGTATTATATTTACCTAACAACTTCAGCTCATTTTGAATTAATGAAATGCCAAGCTCTTCTTTGGTTTCACGGATTACTGCTGAGATACTATCTTCATGAGCATCAACATGGCCTCCTGCAGATTTGTCCCACATTCCTGGGCATGAATTTTTTTTCTCATTGCGTCTTTGTAGGAGAACCGTATGATCTGTGTCTGAGTATATAAGAACACTAGCAATTTGGTGCCTAAGACCATATTTAACTGCTAAGTCTCGTCTTAGACAACCAACATCTATTCCATTTTCATCTATTATTTTAATATTCATTATGTTTACTTATATTATGCTTATTTAAAGGATGAATCCAGCGATATTCAATAGTTCTCGAAGCTCAAGAAGGCTATTATCAGGAGAGTGTATAAGGTTTTTAAAATAGTAAGAATATTCTTCAGGCGTGAATCTATGGGTTGGATCAGACCGTCGTCTAAAAAGCGTGGGTAAGATAGCTGTATATTTATCAATATCTCCAGGGAAGGGTATTAAATCACGGATAGAGCCATCAACAATTCTTTCTTCTAGAAGTCTTCTGTCTGTCCTGTCTGCAACTCTAGGTCCCTTAATTTTCCTTAACTTTAAAATCATATCTTTCTCTGAAAGTTTTCCTTCTAAAACTAGCATTAATGATTCCCCGAAAGAAAGATATCTAATGGTATCTTGTAGATGTCTTGACTCCACTCCACTATTGATTTTGTGTTCCAGGGTTTCTATAGAGAAAGGTACTCCACTTTTAAATTTGGGCTAACAGTAATATGAGAATCATTGACTATTAATTGATATGTTGATACTATTGACAATATCACCTACAAATAATGTAGGTTTTTTTATTGTCTGGAGATATATAATGGCTACGAATAAGAACAAGACTAAACGTCGAACTGAACTCAAAGAAACACTTCGTGAACGCATTAATAAGGCTGACATTAAACAAAAAACTGATATTAAAACGAATAAAAGACATGCTTTGTCGAAAGCAGTAAATAATAATGTTAGTAAAATTTTTACAAAATTAAACAAAAATATAGTATTCAAGGTTATATTTAAATTTTGTCGAATACTCAGTTTAGTTATAGTACCTAGATATTTAAGGAACAGTTGGGCCGAATTAAAATTAGTAGCTTGGCCAAATTTTAAATTAAGCCGTCAGTTGACTTTTGCGGTGATTATTTTTGCTATTTTCATAGGTATTTCGGTCGCAAGTCTAGACAGTGGTTTATCAAGAATATTTAAAGTAGTATTACTGAAATAATAAGGAGTATAGGTATGACAACAAATGTTAAAAGATATGAAGATACTACTAGACAGTGGTATGCAATTCATACTTATTCTGGTTACGAAGAAAAGGTTGCAGAAAGTATTAAACAGCGGACTGAATCGTTAGATATGGCGGATAAAATATTTGACGTACTAGTTCCAAAAGAAAAAATGATCGAAATTAAAAATGGTAAGAGACGTATTGTCGAGAAAAAGATTTTTCAAGGGTATGTTTTAGTAAGCATGAAACTAAGCGAAGACGCTTGGTATACTATTCGTAATACACCTGGGGTTACCGGATTTGTTGGAAGTGGCACAGATCCAACACCAGTTGAACCAAACGAAATTGAAAAGATTAAAAAAAGAATGGGATTAGAACAACCAAAACATAAAATAGATTTCAAAATCGGAGATGTAGTTAATATTATTGACGGACCTTTCAAAAGTTTTGATGGTAGCATATCAGAAATAGATTCTCAAAAAGGTAAACTAAAAGTCTTAGTCAACATGTTTGGGCGAGAAACTCCGGTTGAGCTCGATAGTTTACAGGTAAAAAAGGTCTAACGAGACCTGGACAAATATATATTAAAATAATATAATACAGACGAGTATTATTAAGAACAAACTTAATTAATAAATCTTTCAGAAAGTCAGGAGTTAAGTAATATAATGGCCAATAAAGTTATAAAGGCAAATTTAAAAATGAAAATTAAAGCTGGGCAAGCTTCGGCTGCACCTCCAGTTGGATCAACGCTTGGTCAATATGGTGTTAATATGATGGATTTTATAAATCCATTTAATGAACAAACTAAAGAGCTACAAGGTGCCTTGTTAACGGTCCATATTACAATTTTTGAAGATCGTTCAATGCAATTCAGAGTTGTTGGTTCGCCAACAGATGATTTAATCAGAGCAAAATTAGGTATTGAAAAAGGATCCGGAAAACCAAATAGTGAAAAGATTTCAAAAAAACTTTCGACCAGCGACTTGGAAGATATCGCTAAAACAAAAGCTAAAGACATGAATACTGACGACATAGAAGCAATTAAAAAAATGGTAGCCGGTACCGCTAGATCTATGGGTATATTGATCGATCAATAATATATAAATAAAACGTGGCAGACTAAATTTTGATTTAAGTCGTTATGACCACTATAAGGAGTACTAATATGACCACGACAACAGAAAATGACGCTCAAATTAAAAGTAATTCAAAAGTAAGCGGTGTTACTGCTAAGGCCGGTAAAAGAAGCTCAAAGGCCATACAGGAAAAAGAAGTTAAAATCAGTAAGCAACTCCGAAAGTTAGAGAATGTATCTAAAGAAGCTGCTACATCTAAACCTGTAACTCCAATTACTCGTTCAGTTTTAGATAGAAAAGGTAAAAAATATAAAGATTCTTATAAACTGATCGATCACAAAAAAACGTATCAACTAGAGGAAGCTATTAATCTTGCTAAAAAAACTTCTAAAACAAAATTTGATGCTACTATTGAACTTCACATCGGCTTAAACGTCGATCCTAAACATGCTGATCAGAATATTCGAGATAACGTCGTATTGCCATTCGGGACTGGTCAAAAAATACGAGTAGCTGTTTTTACTGATGATGAACAATCGGCCAAAACGGCTGGAGCTGACATAATCGGCAACGACAAACTATTAGCTGACATAGAAAAAGGTAAATTAGATTTCGATGTTTTAATTACTAGCCCAGCTTTAATGCCTAGACTGTCTAAATATGCTCGTATTTTGGGTCCGAGAGGCTTAATGCCTAATCCTAAAAGTGGTAGTGTAGCAACTGATATAGCTAAGGCTATTGCTGAGACTAAGTCTGGAAAAATTGAATATCGAGTAGATAGTTACGGCATAATTCATACCCGAATAGGCAAGGTTAGTTTTAAAGATCAAGATTTAATCAATAATTTTACAACTCTCATTACAAGTATAAAAAATAATAAACCTCAATCCGTTAAATCAAATTATTTGAAGTCCATTTACATTACAAGTTCCATGGGCCCATCTATTAAACTAGATCTTCAATCGATAAATTAAATCTTTTTTTATTTTACCTTCATTGATCGGACCAGCGCGTTCATAACTTTTACGAACCCAGTAATATTTCCATGGTAAGCTACATACCTATCTCTCCAGAGTGGGTCGTATTTAGCCTTGAACCGATATAAGCCAGAGAATGAATAAAATCTATTTCCATTTGAATATGCAAAATTTAGTATATTATTTATTACGCTCTGATCATCATCATTTTTAAGACCAACTAAAGGACATAACCCTAGATTTAAGCTAGTGTAATTATTTGTCTTTAAATGGTCTATTAACTTAATCAATAAATAATCGTTAATATTGCTAATGTTGTCCTTACTATTCCTTAATAAATCGTAGGTAGCTTCATTTTTATCGAATTCAGCAGGAACAATATTCGAAAACGCTTGGATGGTATTAGCAGCATCTCGTATCACAAAAATTTGACACATATTTAAATAGTCTGTATCAAAGTATCCCATAGCGAATCCTCGTTCGCTACGGCCTGGTAGTTTTAGCCAATCGTCAGATATTTCTTTTAGTCTTTTAATAATAGCTGGATGATGAGGTGGAATGAGAATTTCACTAATAAATCCTTGTTTTTCGAATTTAGTAATTATATTTCGAAAATATTTGTTTGATTTTACATTTAATACAAAATTATCGATATCAACTACGGCTTCTTGACCTATTTTTTGTAATTTAAAATCTAAATTTTGATAAATCTTTTTATGATCATTTTTAATGTGAATGAAGGCTACCGACCAATCATTAATAAAACAGATATTTTCAAAATCATGAATTAATTTATTAAATGTAGTACTTTTACCAATTGGATCTCCTAAACAAAGAGCTATTCCGCTAGTAACTTTATAGGCTAGAATGGAATTTTTAGCATCATTAATAAAATAGTGCTTGTCATTAGGCCATAATTTAAAATAATCTTCGCTATGGCAAGGGTAATTTTCCATCAAACTCATTAATTCCTGTTTCCGATGATTTTGATCAGATAATCTAGATTTCAAAGGTTGAAATAAGGCTAAAATTACGTAAACGATTGCTCCAATGCTTATTGTAGTAAGTGAATCCAAAAAGATCTTAGCCCGATTGGAATATGCTATCAAGGGATGGGTAGTTGTTAAATTAAATTGATCCAAAGTGTAGTGAAGTGATGTGAAAAATGATAATTCTTGATGAAAATCAGAGTTATCCATCAATAAGAAACCGGTTGTACCATAAATAATGGCAATAATAAGAACAGTTGATGCGATCACAATGCTAACTTTAAATCCCGATATATCACTCTTAACTTTATAGTATTGACGCCATGTTAAAAGCAAAATTATTATCAAAAGAGGTATAAAAAAAGATTTTATTAATAACATAGGCAAAAGATTATGATTTATTGGTTTAGAGAAAATAATTCGAATCGATGAAGTCAGATAGATAACATACAATATAATACTAGCGATTAAAGCAGTTTTTTTAACTCTCATTAATTGAATGCTCAAATAAACTAAACTAATTCCGATTAATACTGGTAAGGTTAGATAAAGTTTTGAAAAACTAAGTCCAGTATGAATATGAAAGTTAATCCTCAATGAATCACCCAAGAGTATTAATCCATTTAATGCCACCAATGAAGCAAGAAATTTAATTTTAAAATTATCAGATAATGTCATTTGTATTTAAAGTTATGGTTAACATTATATACTAACCTAAAAAATACTACAGTTCATAAAGCATAATAATTTTGCTTTTCAGGCATTTAAATTATTTACTTGCAAAAAATACCCGAGCTATATTAGACTTTATAAAAGGGAATAAGTATGGGAGTTTACTCGAATTTACAAATAAATGAGGCTATTACAAGTGGGCATATAATTTGTCGGCCATACATAAACAAGCATGTTTCACATGCTAGTTTAGATGTTACTTTAGGTTATTATTACTATAGAATCGAAAAATTAAATGAAAGAACTATCTATAATCCGTTCGACAAAGAAGATGTAGAACGATATTTTGATGGACCATATAAGGCATTACCTCATTTAGAATGGTCCAACTTAAATGGATTTAAACCCTCAACCAATATTCCATTGGATCACCCAGTGATTAGTCTCAAGCCAAAAGAGCGAATCTTGGCTCATACTCATGAATTTTTTGGTATATTACCACCAGGAGCTTGTGAAGTTAAATCTCGGTCTAGTTGGGGTAGAAATGGAATTGCCGTTTGTTTTGATGCTGGTTGGGTAGATCCTGGGTATATCAACAGAATGACTTTAGAAATATATAACCTAAACGAATCAGAAACTGTGCTTTTACCTGTAGGTGAAAGAATAGCACAAATTGTTTTTCATGAGACTGGCGAAGTTAATGGTAGTTATGGATTAGGTCGTGACAATGGATTTAGTGGTAAATATCAACAAGGCGATAATTTAGATTTATTAATAAAAACTTGGTCTCCAGATAAAATGCTTCCTATGGCCTATAAAGACAGTCGAGCCTTACCGATACCTATCGATGGGTTATCCTATGACTGATCATATTAATTCAAGAGGGAAATACATCGTTTTAGAAGGTCCTGAAGGAGTAGGTAAAACTACTCAAATACAAGTATTACATCAGCGATTATTGACAGAAGGTATTGCTGTAAAAACTTTTCGTGAACCTGATAGTCAAAGCGATTTAACTGCTCGAAGTATCAGACGGATGACTCAAGATCCTAACTACGAAATGAATACTAAAACTGAAGTTCTACTTTATAACGCTGCTCGGGCACAATCGCTAGAAGTTATCAAAAAGAATATAGATCAAGGTATTAATTGTTTAGTTGATAGAAATTTTTTAACTACTCTAGCAATTCAATATTATGGACGTTCTGATATAACCGATTACGAATCAATCAATCAGATAATAAATTTTGCTATTAAAGGGATCGAGCCCGATTTATGTATTGTCCTAGATGCACCGGTCAATATACTTAAAGATCATCTTAAGAATCGTCATAACGGGGAGAGATTTGATAATTTAGATGAATCATTCTTAGAAAGAGTTCGAGCTGGTTATTTGTGGGAGGCTAATAAGCGCAATTTGCCAATTATTTTTGCGATCGGAGATATAGATAATATATCTCAACAAATTTGGCAAATGGTTGAACCAATACTGAATAACGCTAACAATCAAAAAACTAACAATAAATTTAGTTCATTAGCAATATCCGATACTTCTATCAAGTCAACTTTAAGTGAAGAAATAATAGAAAAAACACCGACATATATTAATAAAACAAAGACCGGACATAAAATTGTAACTGAAGACGGACTGACTTATTTAAAAAACTTAGTGACAAATACCACCGAAAACGTATACGCGTTTAAAGATAATGTTAGTTCGACTACAGTAGCAGCTTCTATGGCCCGATTAAGCCGCCGAGGCGATGATTTGAGAATGATTTTATTAGATGAATTCAGTGATGCTAACAATAAAGATGAGCTACTCCTAAAGAGAGTAATCAGCGCCTATGGAGATGATTCAGTTCAACAATTAGCTAATCTTCATTTTGTAGTCGAAAATTCATCTAATTTGTTAAGTAAGAAATTAGAATGGGGGCGATTAGGAGCATACTTAGAACAATCTACTAGATATATATACTTTGATAAAAAAAACGCTAATGGAAAATACAAATATTTTGTTCCAAAAAACTTCAAGGCACCCATTAAAAAACAATACGTTGCAATAATGGACGAAATGTTTGAAAATTATAGTTATGTTGTCGCAAAATTAGAAGAATATTTGATTCAAACCAGTAATGAACCAGAATCTAAAAGAGATAGAGCTTGGCAAAATGCCTTAAAGGCTCAAGCTTGCGACAGTGCTAGATCAATGTTACCAGTATCAACTCAATCGACTGTTGGAATATTTATGTCATCTCAAGCCGTCGAAAGTTTAATTATTCATCTATTAAGTGATCCTTTAGCCGAAGCAAAATATGTTGGCCAACAAATATTGACCGAAGCTAGAAAAGTTATGCCAGTCTTTTTAGAAAGAGTCGATTTACCCGATCGAGGTGGTGCAATAACAGCCTATCGAGCTACTACCGCTCAAAATATTAAGCAACTCACTAATCAGTTAATTGGTAATAAGTTTCAAGATACAGATTTTCAGGATGTTAATTTGGTTGATTATTATCCCAAAAATGAATTAGATATTATCCCGGATATATTATATGAAAATTCTTCTTTGAGCTTAAAGGAATTGAAACAAATTACATCTACCTGGGATTATGACAAAAAAATCAATGTAATGAAAACTTATTTTGGCGATCGATTAAACAGGCGACAAAAACCAGGTCGAGCTTTAGAAAAAATAATCTATAATTGGGATCTCATGTGTGATTACGGTATATTTAGAGATTTACAAAGACATAGGATTGTTAATGATTTAGAATGGCAATCACTGTCACCACGATATGGCTTCGACACTCCAGATTTAATTGATCGAGCTAATTTAACTGATAAATATGAACGAAATTTTGCTATTAGTTTAAAATTACACAGTCTATTAATTAAAAACGGCTACGAATTAGAATCTCAATATTCAACACTACTGGGCCATAAAATGAGATTTAAAGTGACATATAATGCTCGGGAAGCCTTTCATTTACATGAACTAAGAACTAATCCTCAAGGACATTCTAATTACAGAAAATTAGTTTTATCAATGCATGATAAAGTTAATTCTGTCCATCCAATCATTGCTAGTGGTATGAAATTTATTAATAAAAACGAAGATCCAGCCTTGAGTCGATTAGCTGCTGAGAGATATGCCCAATTTAAATTAGCCAATTTATCCTAAAAATACTATCTATAGTCATTTGACATATAATAATAAAACGGATAAAATAAATGATAAGTTGCCAAAGACAGCGACGGTTTTGTAACTTAATAATGTCGCCAAGGTAAAACTCTTATTATCTATTCTATAGATTAAGCGGCAACCTAATAATAGGTTTTAGGTCGATCCTATTTTAAAAATACTAAACGGAAGATCATTATGGCTTTAACTAAAGAAAAAAAAATCGCAATAGTTCAAGAAGTTACTGATTTAATTAGTCAGTCTAAAATGAGTGTTGTAGTTAATTATCAAGGAACATCCGTTAAACAATTACAAAATATTAGACAGCGTTGTAAGGCTGACGGTACTTCAATCAAAATAATTAAAAATCGACTGTTTATTCAATCACTTAAAAGCTTAAAGACTTTTGAGAATAGTGATACATCGAATCTTAATAAAATGTTGCTATACGTATTTAATGATTCCGATGAGATTTTACCAGCTAAAGTTATCGCCGAGGCTGCTAAACAAATCGAAACATTAAAATTTGTTGGAGCATATTTACCAAATGGACAATTTATTGACGCTAATGAAGTTAGTACAATTGCAGTGTTACCGTCTAAAGAACAACTACGAGGAATACTGGTTGGAACAATATCGGCTCCGCTCACTAAATTTGTCAATGTTTTAAATGGTAGTTTACTTGGAGTTATAAACGTTTTGAATGCTAGAGCAAGTAAGTTAGAAATTAAATAATTTTAAAGGAGTAATTATGTCAGAAAAAAATAATATCGAAATACCTAAAGAATTCGCAAATATCGTCAAAGAATTAGATAAAATGTCCGCATTAGAAATTAGTAAATTTGTTCATTTCTTAGAAGAATATTGGGATGTTACTGCTGCTGCACCAGTAATGGCCGTTGCAGGTCCAGTATCTGGAGAAGCTGCTGAAGAAAAAGCTGAAAAAAGTGAATATGATGTCGTATTAAAAGACGCAGGTAGTCAAAAAGTTGCAGCCATAAAAGCTGTTAAAGAAATTACTGGATTAGGTCTAGGAGAAGCTAAAGCATTAGTAGATGGTGCACCTAAAACTATTCTTGAAAAGGCTAAAAAAGAAGACGCAGAAAAAGCAAAGAAATTATTGGATGACGCTGGTGCTACATCAGAATTAGTCTAACATTAATAATTATCCACAGTTTTAGCACTAGTTTTTGACTTAATACCGAATTAATGGTAGTTTATCTTAAAGAGGAGTCAATAATAGAAACCAAAAAGAGAGATTTATGTCAGATATACCAGACAAACAACTAAAAAGAATTTTAAACCTAATATCAGAAGCAGAAACAAACCTTGCCGCTGCTCACGAGCTTATTTTTAGTATCGTCGGAACTAATCCTCTAGATGTCAAATCGGCATCCACCGAAGACAGTACGGGCAAAATTATTGAAGGCGTGTTCGATGGACAGAATATGGTTGGATCTGATGGAAAAACATATCCAGTACCGGCTAACTACGCTTCTAAATCTAAGTTGGTTCAAGGTGATATTTTAAAACTAACTATCGCAGAAGACGGAGCTTTTCTATATAAACAAATTGGACCTATCGCTCGAAAACAAATTGTTGGAACGTTGAAATTAGAAAATGGTCATTATTTCGTATCTGTCAATGGAAAAGACTTAAGAGTTTTGTTAGCTAGTGTGACATATTTTAAGGCTAAACCTGGTGATCAAGTTAGTATTAATGTACCTGAAGATGATTCTAACTGCGAATGGGCTGCTCTCGAGGCCGCTTTATAAACATTCTATTCAGATATTTTATTTTAGATTAAATTAGTTTTAGTTCGTTAGTTATACTAAAATATATATAAAATGAGGAAAGCATTATACCGCAAGTATCGTTCTATTTCGTTAGATGATATTGTCGGACAAGAACCAATAGTAACTGCTTTAAGAAACGCTCTTAAAACAGATCGGATTTCTCATGCTTATTTATTCACTGGGCCCAGAGGCGTTGGTAAAACTTCAATCGCTCGTATTTTAGCCCATGAAATTAATCAAATACCCTATACGAACGAAGACCATAACGTTGATATCATTGAAATTGATGGCGCTAGTAATCGCGGGGTAGATGAGATTAGGGATTTAAGAGAAAAAGTAAGTATAGCTCCTTCGATATCTAAATACAAAATATATATTATCGATGAAGTACATATGTTGACTACCTATGCATTCAACGCTTTACTAAAAACTTTGGAAGAACCACCGTCACATGTAATTTTTATTCTTGCTACAACTAATTTAGAAAAGCTGCCGCTGACTATTATTAGCAGAACTCAACGATACAATTTTCAATCACTTCCTTATGATAAAGTCGAACAACATCTCAGAAAAATTACCCAGCAAGAAAAAATAGATATTACCGATGATGCTCTTACTATGATAGCTAAATACGGTGGAGGTAGCCTCAGGGATAGTATTTCAGCCTTAGATCAAGTATCTAATCAGGGTGATAAAATTAACGCCCAGATAGTGGCAAAGACAATTGGATGGCCTCCTTTAGATATAATAAGAGAACTATTAGACAAAATATTAAACCAAACTATTAGTATTTCTGAAATTTTTAACAATTTGGATGATTTATATAATCAAGGTTATCAATCAAGTGCTATTGCTAATCAAATGATTGATCTACTCAAAGAAAGATTAATTGATAACAAAACTAATAAATTGTCATCTAAACAAATGTTAAAATTACTGAAAAATTTAATCCAAGTTGAGGCTGTTTATAACCCAGAGAGATACTTAGAGATTATTTTAATCGATTTAGTCCAAGATCAAATTATTTTAACTAATCCAGGAGTGCAACAATCGGACATTGCTGAAAAGATACCTGCTAATAATTTTAAAGAAGTAAAAACAAACTCAACAGATACAGTTGTAAATATTATCAAAAACAATGACATTAATGAAATTTGGACCGAACTATTAAATCAATTAAGAATTTCTCACAATACACTTTACGGCATTATTAGAATGTCTCAACCAACTCTTAAATCTGATAATAGTATCGAATTGATATTTAAGTTTTCGTTTCATCAAAAAAGATTAAAAGAAGCTAAAAATAATAAGATAATAACAGATATTTTATACGCAATTACTGGTCAGATATATAACGTAATTTACATAATAGATAACGATCAATCTAGTAAAACTCGTACCATGAAAAAGGATGATATAATAGAGAATTCTAAGGATGATAATATTTCCACTATTACTGAGATTTTTAAGGGTGCTAAAATAATAGATTAATTAAGCTTAAGATCGGATTAAAATGCCTAAAAAAAATGCGCCACAAAACCTAGAAGCAGAAGCCAGTTTACTAGGAGCTATTTTAATCGACCCTGAAGCAATTGTTAAAATTGCTGATTTAATTAATCCAGAAGATTTTTTTGAACCAAAACATCAAAAAATTTATCAGGCGATTACAAAATTGTATGATAAACATGAAGCAATTGATGTATTAACTGTGTCTAATGAATTAAAGAATGATAATTCACTGGATATTGTCGGTGGTCCATCTTATTTAACCGAATTGACTAACTACGTTCCGACCGCCACACATGTTGAAGAATATGGTAATATAGTTGCTCAAAAATCGTTTAGACGTAGACTGATTAGAGCCTCGCAAGAAATTTCAGAACTAAGCAACGATGAATCAAAAGAATTTAAAGAACTTATTGAAGAAGCAGAAACAAAAATTTTTGATGTTTCACAGAAACAAATTAAACAAAATGTGATCTCATTAGAAACAATCTTAGCCGAAAGTTTTGATCGTTTGGACGATTTGCATAAAGATAAAAAAAAGATTAGGGGTATTCCAACTAATTTCAAAGACTTAGACGATAAATTGGCTGGTTTTCAAAGGTCTGATTTAATCATTTTAGCGGCAAGACCATCGATGGGTAAAACAGCTTTGGCTTTAAATTTTGCCCATAATATCGCCATTAAGTCTCACCAACCTGTTTTAATATTTAGCTTGGAAATGTCCAAGGAACAATTAGTGGACAGATTGTTATCAATGGAATCAGGAGTTGATGCTTGGGCCTTAAGAACTGGCAATTTAACAGATTCAGACTTTGAAAAAATCGGAACAGCTATGGGAACATTATCTGAAGCTCCGATTTTTATCGATGATTCTCCCGGTATAACGGTTGGTGACTTACGAACAAAAGCTCGCCGAGAAGCTCACAAAAGGTCCTTAGGACTGATAATAGTTGACTACCTACAATTAATGAGTGGTTCCAGGAAATTTGGGTCCGATGGTAATCGAGTTCAAGAGATTAGCGAAATATCAAGATCCCTAAAAATAATAGCTAGGGAATTAAATGTTCCTGTTCTAGCACTATCTCAATTAAGTAGATCCGTTGAAAGTCGATCACCCCAGATTCCACAATTAGCTGATTTGCGTGAATCAGGCTCAATTGAACAAGACGCTGACGTCGTGGCATTTATATACCGAGAAGAATATTATAACAGCGAAACAGATCGAAAAAAAATAACAGATATTTTAATTAAAAAACATCGTAACGGCCCAACTGGAAGTGTTGAATTATACTTTGATGATGAAAAACAACGTTTTAGATCAATCGATAAAAAACATTCTGACCCTTTTAATAAATAATCATGCGATTTAAAAAGATACATAAATATTTATCTCAATTATTTATAAATAACTTTCTGATGTTACTTATTATCTTTTTGGCTGTAATCAGCTATATTTATTATCTCGGTACAATACCTAACATAAATCTTACTTTTATGAATTATTCAGGTACTTTACATGGTTTAATTAATGATCCAATCAATTTACCTTACAAATTTTTACAAATTGCTGTCTCTGGATTACATTTGGGAGGCAACATATTTTCTACTCGGCTGCCATCAGCAATAATAGCCATAATTACGGTCATAATAGTTTATATTGTTTTACAAAATT
>JAJZCO010000034.1 GCA_021846095.1 bacterium
ACTTTATGTTTACCTCTAACCATAGCGATTTTTTGAAGATTATGATACTTTCCTCTCCATTTATTTTACTTTTACCGGCTGAAACAGCTTATCTTGGTGCAATTAAAGTCCTGTCGAAAAATAATATAATTGTAAAATCGAGTAAAAGTTTAGAACGACTGGTGAAAGCTAACTCTTTAATCTTTACTAAAAATGGCGTCCTTAATTCCAGCTATAACATTATTGATAAAATACTTTCTTTTTCTGATTTAACTACTGATGAACTTCTAGTTATAGCCGCCTCAATGCAAACTAATCTAAATCATAAAATAACCAGTACTTTAATCGAACAAATTAAACATAAAAAATTAAAATTACTAAAAATAAAAAACATTGAGCAAATTGATAAACAACATCTTAAAGCAAATTATAAAAACCAAATTATTCAAATTGGTTCGTCAAAAATTATTAATCAAGATTCAATTACTATACCAAGTGAATACGATCCTAAAATAATTGATTCCTCTGCCATATTTATTGTTATAGATAATTTTTTGGTTGGTATAATCATTTTTGAAAATGAGATAACAGACAATACTGTTTCTGCTATAAAATATTTCAAACAAAAATTTAATAATATAATTGTAATAAGCGGCGATCATAAATTAGCTGTCAATAAAGTAGCCGATAAATTACATCTATCAGAATTCTATTATAATTTTTCTTTAAAAGATAAATTGAATTATTTAGAAAACGAAAAAAGACGACCCATCGTTCTTATTAGCACTAACGCTTCAAATAACCCTCTTTATCAACGATCAAACGTTTCAATCGAATTAAATAAAGCCTTGCCCAACTTATTAGACAATCCAGCTAATATAGTTTTACCAAATAATGATTTAAGGACTCTCGCTCGAGCCTATAAAATATCATTAAAAAACCATAGAGACCTAAAACAACTTGTTGTAGCTGGTTTATTAATCAACCTGTTACTAATTGGAATTGTTTTTTACGGTAATTTTAGTCTAGTTACTAGTGCTTTACTGGCACCCATTAACATAGCGGCTATTATTGCTATAATCTTATTCAAAGATTATAGATTACAAAAGATTAAACAATAATACCTAAAAATACTGCAGTTAATATCGGTATTAATAAATTATCTATCCCAAAAACTCCAATATTTTCAATTACGGTCAGAAATAAAGCCAGATTGAATAGTAAAGAAATACTGATATTATGAATTGCTAAACTATAAAAAATAAGCAACAAAAAAGCACAAAATAAAAAACTTAAACTACCAATTAGACTTTTATATTGGCCAAATACTTTATAGCGATTCTTTAGACCGAATTTAACGCCTACCACAGCGGCCATACCATCTGCTAAGCTCATTTGTAAAATAGCAATTAAATAAATCCACTTATTATTTGTTAAATAAGTTGTTAAACCAACCGCCACTGCAAAAAAAACTTCTCCGATAGTTGGCCTCTCGACTGCATGAATCGCTTCAAATACATTAAAGTACTTTGAAATTATTATTATTATTATGAACCCTAAACTTAAATATCTAATATCTTGCCAACTGATTAAAAATGGTAAAAAAGCTACTAAACTACCAACCGTAATATGAACAAATTTCCTATTAATCTCACTAATCTTTTTGGTATGCTTCCACCAATATTCATTAATAACAAGTAGTAAAAAAACTACTATTAAAATTAAAACCATCATTTAATATTAATTTTACACCAACTATCAAAATTAATATAAGATCATAAATTTTAGAGTTTTAATAATGGTTGAAAATCGTTTTTTTTAAATTTATCTGTAAAAACTATTGTTCGGGTTGAGCCTGTTCTATAAGGGATAGTAGATTCTTAGTTTCTTTTTCAGATACAAAATTATTATGTGGTTTATTATTCAATTGATCTGTTGTTTTATGAGTTTTTATTGCTCTAGCCAGACCATTTACCACAAATTTATCTTCTGGAATCAGGTCGGGTCTTAACGATTCATTATAATGTTGCAAATTTTGATGAAATTTCTCTATTTTTAAGCCATCAGACGTATCAAATATTGAGTAATTTAATATAGAAAATTTATTATAAACGTCTTCATTTAACCATTGCGACCACTCTACGCGAACAGTATAAGCCGGGTGTTCTATAGAACTATCTTTTAAAACGTCATCTGCGGACTTGGCGATGCCAATAGTGCCTTTGGTTGGTTTGTCAAAAAAAAGTGTTTTAGACATTACTTCTTTTTCAAAGGTATAGCCATCTTTTGACTTTTCAGTAATTAAGTCTAGGAGTGCCTGTTTGGTAACTTCTGTTGCGGGTTGTATAGTTTCAGAAGTATCTGTAACTTCAGAATAGATGTCATCAGAGCTATTTATATAATTTTCTTGTTTCATTGTAAGATCTCCTTATTTCATGATTTATATGTTAACATCAGAATCTTTATTTGTCAGTTGTTGAGTCAACTATTCCATATAAATATTATTACACATACCAGTCTAACTAGTAAGACTAAACCAAATTAATAACATGTTAGGTTATAACCCAGTCTACTGACCAAAAATTTAAATCAACATTAAAGATTTTAATAATAAGATGTTGAACTAGACCAAAAAGATTAGCCCCTATAAAAAAATTATGTCCGAATTCCGATAGATCTTAATTTAGATATTGAAATAATTATACATAGCTAACAGTTATACCTTTTAATGATACAGCTATTAATAAAAAATGTTTCGAATAATCTATTGATTATCAACTTAATCCAAAACTTTAGAGTAAGAATTAAAGTTAAAAAACCTATGTCATTGACTATATATGCTACTTTAATTAAAGCATTACTTTAATCGATAATTACCTTCTGTTCTTGAACTTTTTGATTTTATCATCGATGAAACTGAACATTTTAATCTTATGTGCCATGAGCTAGAAGCAATTAAAACTTACAATCTGCTGACAATATTTTAGTGATGTTATGATTGATACTATGAATATATCAGATGATTTATGGACAATCATAGTAATATTGGTAACGAATTAGACAATGAAGCTACTGACTCTGGCACTAACTTATCAAGCTAGATGATAATGATGGTAAGCCTATTAAGTTAAACCCAGATGGCGATAATCCTGAACAAAACAAGAAAGGCCCATCTCCAAATTCTGGCAAGTAGTCTTATAAGTAATACTACTTGAACATACGTTTAACAGAATGGTTTAAGTTATATAATTAAGGGTGAGTCGTAACTGAATTTACAGCAGCTTGGTAGCTTCTAAGATGACGAGCTCTGTTGCCGATTGTTCTAACAGCAGCTTTAAGATTGCTTGGGTCTCTTAAGGCAGTCCAAGCCAGACCAGTAGTCGCTCTACCAAGCCAACGTACCGTTTGAGGTAATCTGCCATTTAGACGTTCTTGCCTAGCACCCACCATAGCGTTACTAACCCTATAATATCCATTATTGCCTCTTCTTAAAATGTCGTGTGCTAAGCTATATAATTGCTGTTCAACATTTCTTCTGGCATTTTGTGCTTCTTTGCTGTTCCCTCTGGTATCAATGCCTACTATTACTTCTTTAACTGTAGCTATACGCCCCAAAAGACTAACAGTTGCTCCATGCTCAGCCAGAAATTCTTTTTGAGCTTTTTGTGGATTAGCTTCTGGCCGTGATGTACTAATAAAGGCAACTCCACTAACTAGAGGTGCCGTAGATTCAACTGAATTCTGAATAATTCTGTGTGCTTGGTCAAGAATAGATGAACTATGTTCAGATATGGCCTCCCTAACGTAAGTAAAACCATCATCACGAGTAATGCGAGCTGCTTGGACAACTGTATCTAGAGTTTGTGGTACACCGTTAAGAACAACATGTGCTACATCAAACGACTCATGTGCTTGCTCATAATTTCCTGCTAGTTCTGCCCTTAGACCAGACTCATGAAACTGTTGAGCTTCTGAATTAGTAATTAAAACTTTTGCTCCTATTAGTGGACTCGACATGTTAACTCCTAATTTTAAAAAATATATATACTAGCACCATAGACCCATTTAGTTAATAACCTGCATTAGATACTAAAAAATATTACCCAAGATTTCGAATGTGGTCGGGATGAGAGGACTTGAACCTCCGGCCTCAGCGTCCCGAACGCTGCGCGCTAGCCAACTGCGCCACATCCCGATCTTAAAAACGTTCAACAATTCTAAATAATACTACTTTAATGGTCGGGATGAGAGGACTTGAACCTCCGGCCTCGCGGTCCCAAACCGCGCGCGCTAGCCAACTGCGCCACATCCCGGACAATTGTCTAATTATACTCTATTAGCCTAATGTTGACTATAATTTTTATCAGTTAAACTAATTGATTGAATTGAAACTGTCTTAGCTTTTTTTTCATCAATCTTAACTAAAACCGAGTTAAATTGCCATGCACCACTATTTTCTAGAATATTACGACTTTTATTATTGTTTAGCCAGCGATTAACTATTATTTCATATTTGATACCAAGAGAAGAATCTTGAGATCCGCACATTCCAACGTCAGTAATATGAGCAGTACCCTTTGGTAATAATCGAGCATCAGCGGTTGGGATATGCCAATGATCACCAATTACAGCGTTTACTCGACCATCCAAGAAATGCCCAATTACAACTTTCTCACTGCTATAGTCGCCGTGAAAATTAACTATTATTGCTACAAGTTTTTCTTTATCATAATCAGCTAAAATTTTATTAATCGTCATTAATGGATTATTTATCTGGGCATTAGCATCTTTACCAACCACTTTACCTAACAAACTAACTATTAAAATATCGCCAAAGACTGTTTTTAAAATCTTAGCTCCTTTTTTAAAACTTTGATCATCATAATTTGCTGGTACTATAATTGGCTGATTCATATCACTGACATTAGAATCGATCGAATGATCGCTAAAACTATGATTACCTCCAGTAAAAAAATCAATTCCAATATTTTTTAAATATCTATAATCTTGTTGACTAATTCCCTTTCCATTTGTCACATTTTCAGACTGAGCGATAGTAACATCAATTTCATAATCTTTTTTAATTTGAGGTAATACTTTTGATACTACTTCAACTCCAAAAGACCCCATAATATCGCCAATATATAAAACATTCATAAATATTTTTACTTAGCAAATTCAATCGCCCGTGTCTCACGGATAACATTGATCTTGATCGTACCTGGATATTGCATAGTTGATTCAATTTTCGTAGCAATATCTCTAGCTAATTTGATAGCGTTTAAATCATCAACAGCTTGAGGCTTAACAAATACTCTAATCTCACGACCGGCACTAATAGCATAGCTTTTTTCTATACCTGAAAAACTATTAGCAACATTTTCTAGATCTCGCATTCGTTCACCGAAATTTTCCGCTGAAATATTTCGGGCGCCTGGGCGGGAGGCACTAATAGCATCAACCACTCGAATAATTATCGCTTCTACGCTAGTTGCTTCAACGTCATCATGATGTTGTTCAGCCGCTAAAGCTACTTCTTCTGGGGCTCCATACTTGCGTAAAATTTCACCACTAATATGGTGGTGCTTCCCTTCTACTTTATGTGTTAGAGCCTTGCCTAGATCATGTACTAAAGCAGCATATTTAGTAATCTTGACATCGGCTCCAAGATCTTCAGCTATCATACCCGCAATATGTGCCATTTCAGTGCTATGTTTTAAAACATTTTGTCCATAACTAGTACGGAACTTCAACTCGCCAAGCAATTGTAAAACTTCTTTTGGTATGCCTATAATACCAATTTCTCTGGCAGCATCTTCACCGGCTCGTAAAACTTCTTTTTCAATATTTTTCTGGGCTTTTTCAACAATCTCTTCGATCCGACCAGGATGAATTCGACCATCTTTCATTAACATATCTAAAGCCTGACGAGCTATTTCACGCCTGACTGGATCGAAACTACTAAGAACAATATAGCCAGGGGTATCATCGACTAAGATATCAACGCCAGTTGCTTTTTGAAGAGCTTGAATATTTCTACCCTCTTTACCAATAATTCGACCCTTCATTTCTTCATCTTCTAATTTGACACTGGTAATAGTTC
>JAJZCO010000035.1 GCA_021846095.1 bacterium
CATAACGAAGTTTAGTAGCTTCTTTGGCAGCATTAAATTCAGCTTCTTTATCTAACAAATACTGATCTCTTTTTTCAATGTCAACACTTTTGATAACATAACTAGCGAAATAAGCAATTTTCTCTAGATTTTTAACTGTCATGCCTAAAATTAGACCAATTGCTGAAGGTGTACCTTTTAAAAACCAAATATGGGCAACTGGGACAGCCAAACTAATATGGCCCATTCTTTCCCGTCTTACAATCGATTTAGTAACTAGTTCTCCATTTTTATCAACGGCTGCTTCTCTAGAACGGACTCCCTTATATTTAGCATCATGAGGATTAATATCTTTAACAGGTCCAAAAATACGCTCACAGAATAAACCATCTCGTTCTGGTTTTTGAGTTCGATAATTGATTGTTTCTGGTTTAGTAACCTCACCATAGCTCCAATCTAAAATATCACCAGGACTGGCAACTGCTAATCTAACGGCATCAAAATCAGCAATATCTACATTCATTGATTGTCGATAATTAATCTTCATTATGCTATCTCCTCTTCTTCATTTAAATCATCAGTACTGGTAGCTAATGCGTTATCATCGGCTGTGTCATCACTAGATAAAGCACTATCATTATCATCATCATTAGATAAATCATCATTTAAATCAACGATTGAAAAATCATCACCCGGTATCTCGTCAGTAACATCAATGTCAGATGCTAAAGGTTGAGGTACTACAACAGATGATGGATTAGTTCCCTCTAAATCAATACTTTTAGATAAAATATCTTCAGCATCGATGATATTTTCAGAATGTACTAAATCTACTTTTAAGCCTAGACCTTGCAATTCTTTTACTAAAACATTGAAACTCTCTGGGACTTTAGGACCGACAATTGGTGTCTGTTTAATAATAGACTCGTAAGCTTTGGAACGTCCATACACGTCATCGGACTTAATAGTTAACATTTCTTGTAAAGTAGTGGCGGCTCCGTAAGCTTCAAGAGCCCATACTTCCATTTCCCCAAAACGCTGACCACCATTTTGAGCCTTACCACCAAGTGGCTGCTGAGTCACCATGGTGTAAGGTCCAGTCGAACGAGCGTGAATCTTATCTGCCACCATATGATTAAGTTTGATCATATACATTATGCCAACCGTGGTTGTTTCTTTAAAAGCTTCACCGGTTCGACCGTCATAAAGTTGTTGTTTACCATCTTCTGGTAATTTAGCTTCTTTCAATAATTCTTGAATCTTTTCTAGTGAAACTCCATTAAATGACGGGCTAGCAACTTTAATGCCTAAAGCTTTAGCAGCCATTCCTAAATGAGTCTCAAATAACTGACCCAGGTTCATTCTAGAAGGAACACCGAGAGGGTTAAGAACAATATCTACTGGCGTACCGTCAGCCATAAATGGCATATCCTCAATTGGTAAAATACGAGCAATAACTCCCTTGTTACCGTGTCTACCACCCAATTTATCACCAACAGCAATTTTGCGCATTTGAGCCACAAAAACTTTAATCTGCATAATAACACCCGTCTTAAGCTCATGACCATTGTCTTTAGAAAATACTTTGACACCAACGACTTTACCGTGTTTACCATTACTCATTCGTTGAGAAGTATCTCGAACTTCCTTGGCTTTTTCACCAAAAATTGCTCGAAGTAATCTTTCTTCTGAACTTAATTCTTGTTCTCCTTTTGGTGTAATTTTTCCAACTAGAATATCTCCAGGATGAACTTCGGCTCCAATTCTAACAATACCATCATCATCCAAATGTCTAAGAGATTCCTCAGAAACATTCGGAATATCACGAGTAACAATTTCTGGCCCAAGTTTGGTTTCACGTACTTCAATCATAAAATCAACAATGTGAATTGATGTCAAAGTGTCGTCTTCCACTAATCTTCGGCTAATTATAATGGCATCTTCGAAGTTATATCCAGCCCAAGGCATAAAGGCACATATTAAATCTTTTCCAAGAGCCAATTCCCCATCATTGACTGACATACCTTCAATCAATACGTCATCTTTTTTAACTAGGTCTCCAGAACGAACCACAATCTTCTGATTAATAGATGTTCCTTCGTTGCTTCTAACAAACCTAGCTGGGGTATATTCTTTTTTACCGTCATCTTCGTACTGAATAACAACTTTTTGAGCATTAGCAACTAATACCTCGCCCTTACCTTCTGCTAGAACAATCTGACCAGTATTTCTAGCTACAACGCTTTCCATACCAGTTCCAACAATCGGACTTTGAGGCTGAATAAGTGGCACAGCTTGTCTTTGTTGGTTAGAACCCATTAAGCTTCTAAGCACATAATTTTTTTCTATAAATGGCACTAATCCAGCTGTTGAACCAATAATTTGATTGTGAGCAGCATCGATATATCCAACATCATCAGCATCAACTTCACCAGATTTTAGATTAATTCGAGCGCTAACTCTTTCGCTAACAAAATATCCATTTTGATCAACTTCTGATCCAGCACTAGCAATAATAACTGAAGATTCATGAAAAGCATCTAGGTAAACAATTTCGTTAGTAACACGAGCCGTAATTGGCCAAGTTTTTTTACTACTAATTTTAGCTAGATTTTGGGCCATATCTTTAGTAATTGTCTGGCCTTTTTTAACAATAATTTTACCTTCGTCATCCATTAAGTCGGTTCTGGCAATCTCATCAATAATTTTATCAGGGGTAACGGCGTTTAAAACCTTACGATATGGAGTTTCTAAAAAGCCATAGTCATTAACCTTAGCATACGATGCCATATTAAGTACTAAACCAATATTAGCCCCTTCTGGTGTTTCAACGGCACAAATTCGGCCATAATGAGTTGCATGAGCGTCACGAACATCAAATCCAGCTCTTTCACGATTTAAACCACCTGGCCCCATTGAACTTAATCGTCTCTTGGTAGCTAATTCAGATAAGGGGTTAATCTGATCCATGAATTGACTAAGTTGAGAACTAGCAAAAAATTCCCTTACGGCTGCCACTATTGGACGGGCGTTAACTAACTGTGATGGACTAACTGTTTCTATTTCTGACATGGACATTCGATCTTTAGTGTTACGTTCCATTCGAAGTAAACCAATTCTGAACTGTCTTTGGACTAACTCTCCCACCAATTTAATACGACGATTAGCTAAGCTATCAATATCATCCGACCCTTCCTGAGTGTTATTAAGTCGAATAATCTCAGCCGTAATAGCAGTTATGTCTTTAATATTCATAATCCGACCTTCGATAGTATTAGGAATATCTAAATCAAGTCGTTTATTAATTTTATAACGTCCAACTCGGCTAAAATCGAAACGTTTAAAGTTATAAAACATATTTTCGATTAAATTACGAGCGTTATCAACAGTAGCTAAATCACCTGGTCTTAAACGACGATAAACTTCAATTAAAGCTTCATTTTGACCTTTGGCTGTGTCCTTGTCTAAAGTTGCTTTAATATAGCCAATTTTACCAGTGTCAACATGAGTAAATTCTTCTTTTATAACAGATTCAGTCAAACCTAGGGCCTTTAAAAGTGTCGTAACAGGTAACTTTCTTTTTCGATCGATTTTAACAAAAATAGCCCCTGAGGCGGCTGTTTCAAACTCTAGCCAAGCACCACGACCTGGAATAACTTTTGCACCATATAAACTGGTGATACCGTGCTGTTCGGCCGTAAAAAAAACACCGGCTGATCGAATTAGTTGGCTAACAACAACTCGTTCAGCACCGTTAATAATAAAAGTACCTCGATCAGTCATCCATGGATAATCGCCGAGGTAAATTTCTTGCTCTTTAATTTCACCAGTAATTTTGTTGGTGAGTTCGACATTTGCCAACAAAGGAGCTTCATAACTAACGTTATTCTCCCGCGCTTCTAATTCACTAATTTTAGGCTCACCAAAATGATAATCATTAAACTTTAAAGTCAGTTTAGTACCAGTATAATCATCGATTGGACTAATTTCAGCTAAAAGTTCACCTAAACCTTCTTGCACTAACCAAGAAAATGATTTATTTTGATGTTCAATTAAACTTGGAATTTCAATATGATTGTCTTTTTTTGTAAAATAAATTCTTTCTTTTGCTTTTTCGGTTTTCTTTAAAGTTGTTTTAGCCATGTAACAGCAACGCCCCCTGTTAAATATTTATAATTCTAAAATTAGCTGAGTTAATCACCCGCCATAAATAACTATATTTTGTTTTAGTACTTTCGCGCGAAGACTACTAAGTAGGGGTTTTTGGTTTAAAATAATTATAAACATCCTAGCTTACACTACTTCTTATATCATATTTTGTATCAAATAAAATAAAAAGTCAAATATAAAATACAGACTTATTTAAATTTAAAGCATAACTTTTATTTTACACTAATTTTTTGGCGTCATCAATGATGTGGTCGACTATACCGTATTTTTTAGATTCTTCGGCGCTTAACCATTTATCTCGCTCCATGTCTTGATGAATTTTATCAATCGATTGAGATGTATTTTTAGACATAATCGATTCTAATAATTTCTTAATCCTTAAATTTTCTTTAAGATCGATTTCCTGATCAGTTACCTTTCCCCGATTACCATAACTGGGTTGATGTATCATCACCGTGGAATTAGGTAAAATAAATCTTTTACCTTTAGTACCAGAACTTAATAGAAACGCTGCTGCTGAAGCTTGAAGACCAATACCAACGGTTTGAATATCATTTTTAATAAACTGCATAGTGTCATAAATTGCCAATGCATCATATACACTTCCACCTGGACTATTAATATAAAGAAAAATATCTTTACTCGGATTTTCAGCTTGTAAAAATAATAGCTGGGCTACTATAACATTAGCACTAGCTTGATTAACATCACTACCCAAAAAAACAATTCTCTCTTTTAAAAGTCTAGAATATATATCGTAAGCCCGTTCATAACGACCTTCACTTTCAATAACCGTTGGAATAAGCACAGAATTACTAATTTTATTCATTTTAATCCTTGTCTATAACTATTTAAATATATTATTTTATTAGCACTCAACTGTCAAGAGTGCTAATAAACATGCCGGTTTATTTTGCTTGTTTTTGATCTAAAAAATCGAGAGTTTTTTCTACCATCATCCTGTTTTTGATATCCTGTTGATTGGCATGATCATCAAGTTCTTCAATCATAGCTTGGTCAGATGCATAATATTGTCTTAGCAGAGCTAATCGATCAAATAGTTCTTGATCTGATACATTAATACCGTTAGTATTGGCTATTTTAGATAATATCAAGCCAGCTTTAATTTGAGTGATAGCTAATTTACGATTAGATTCCCGATGTTGTTTTTCATCAACACCTTCACTTTTTAAATGATCCTCAAAAGTCTGGCCATTCATTTGAACATTACGCTTATCGGCTTCCAAAACCCGATCTAATTCAGACTCAATCAAGCTATCAGGTAACTCAACGGTACTTTTCTCAACCAATTCTTCAACAATTTTATTATCGAAAACTTGTTTTGAATTTTTATCATTTTCTTGCTGCAACTGATCAGTAATAGCTTTTTTTAAATCTTCAATTTTTTTAAATGGTCCTAATTTTCCAATAAATTCTTCGGTCAATTCTGGTTTAATTAACTCTTTAACAGACTTCATATTTATTTTAAACAGGACAACTTTTGATTTTAATTCAGAGGAGTGATAATCGGCTGGGAATGTAATTTTAAACTCTTTTTTATCGCCTTTTTTAAGACCAATTAATTCTTCTTCAAAACCTGGTATAAAACTTTTACTGCCTAAAACTAATTCATAATCATCAGACTTCGCGCCAGGAATTGTTTTTTTTGTTTTAGGATCAATACCATCAAAATCAAAAACAACCTCATCGTTTAATCTGGCCGATCGGTTAACTTCTTTTTTTTCAGCTTCCTTTTGTCTTAATTCTTCGATTACTTTATTAACATCTGTTGGCTTAATTTTGGCTGACTCTTTTTTAGTTTTTAAATTTGCTAAGTCAGTTATTTTAATCTCACCAATTACATCTACTTTATATTCTAATTCTAAATT
>JAJZCO010000036.1 GCA_021846095.1 bacterium
TGCAATCTGTAACAGATAAGAGACTGTAACATAATACTGTTCATCAACTTGTGATAACTTACTAAGTTTGCGTTCATGTTGTTTTTGTTCTGCTCGCCATTTAGCTCGTCTTTTGTCATATTCTACATGAGTAATACACCTCTATAGCAATCAAGCACCGTAAAACCTGACCGGGTTCCATGACCCTCACAGCAACCCAATTCTCTTGAAAACAAAAGGTAATGTCAAAATTGCAGTAGCTTAGCTACAATACAAGAAGTTCTTTTAGTGCGACCCTGATGTTCACTTGATCGTTTTTATCTATTGATCCGATCTCCTCAAGCAGATCTTTTTGCAGTACAGCCGTTAAACGATGGACTCTCGCTACAGACGGCTTCAGTAAACCAACGTCTTGCCAATTCTGAAGAGTAACATCAATGGGTTCTGGCTCAGCTGATGATGTAATTGGTATAACCATTAATATTTGCCGTTCGCCATAAGGAAGCCCGACTATAATCACTGGTCGTATTTTAAACTGATCTGACTCAATGAACCTAAATTTAGCCAGACAGACAGTAAAAAGCTGAGCTCCTATTTTTATCACGTAATCTTCTTACCCATGCCTAGACGATAAATATCTTCCGTTGGATCACTTAAGTAATCTTCACCTACGCTGTAAGATGACATTGCACGAATTTCATCTATTTCCTTTCCTTCTGAAGTTTTAGTGATTAGCGTTGCCAATCCTACTTTTAAAATTTCTGGATCACTTAGAGTAGGGTAACGCTTTTTGGCCAACTCTAAGGCCTTAACTACTTCAGGAGTCCGAGTTAAACGTATGGCTGCAGATGTATTTTCATTCATAATACCTTTATTATATCACTGTATGTCAAATTCGAACAGTTATTGTAATTTGGCAGAGCATAGAAGTGAGCTAAGGTAAAGCGAGCCTAAAATTTAGGTATATAAACGCCTAGTTCGAATCCAGTCCCCTGAGCCATGACTAACTACAATACTAAGTTGAAGTTTAATCCATTATGTAGTCACGCAATCAATATTTAGCAAATGATTTATTATGGTAGTATTAAGTTATGTCCGAAAAAATCTAAGCCTGCGATAAGTGTCCTTTTAGAGATAGTCGAGACACTAACCTTGAGGCAATGTGTGATTTAGCTGAAACAATTGAATACAGGGCTAGTCGGACTTTTGATGAGAACAACTTTGAGACATTAGAGTACGACGTGCAACAAGACCTTATATCACGTAGACTATTAGAAGACGACGTAGTAGACATATTAATCCAGGAGGAGGTTACTAGGCTAGATCACTTCGTGACGCGATACTCAGGTAATTGGTTTAAAAGAAATTTTAGCCCTTACCATCATCCAACTAAGTGAAGCACTAGAACAGAAAGCGAGAAAGCTGAAAAAATCAGGATTCCGGACGAAAGCGAGAAAAGACAAATTGCAATTTGCGCGAGTAGATATGCTATTAGTATTAGCAAAATTATCAGAATAGATAATATCTAGTAATTCTTTTGACAAAAGGTTCAAGACGGGTATGTAGAGCCAAAAGCATGTATTTTACAAATTATCAAATATGCATTTGCGTTATTAATTTAGTATAATTAAGAAGTGCCCGAAATATCAGCCCTCCTAATCATTGACGTACAGCATGGTTTTATCAATCAACACACAAGTGCTATACCGGCACTTGTAGAAAAAGAACAGGTAAACTACGATCTAGTTTGGGCTACTCGTTTGGAGTACACGGCCGAATCGCCGTTCCTTACTATCCGTAAACTGAGCGGATTTGATCATGTATATAAGCCTACGGAACTAGCCTTTAATGTTAGGTCAGATGCAAGAATTATCCTTAAACATGGTTATTCTGCAGTAAGCAAAGAATTTTTAGAAGAACTGCATAGTCATAATGTCACAATGATTGAATTAGCAGGCATGGATACCGACCAATGTGTACTAGCAACAGCTTTAGGCTTATTTGATGCTAACATCACGCCAAAAATAATTGTTGATCGTTGCTTCTCTACCGGAGGCCCAGAAGCCCATGAAGCAGGGATAGCCGTTTTACGAAGAGCCTTAGGTAGCCACAACTTGATTTACCGCGAGTCCAAACCCTAATTTTGTTCATGACCTGTACACTGAGCCAAGAACATATATTTTATAGAGAATCCAGTAAGTATTTATGCTGCTGAATTTTTTAATACCTACTATACATAATACCTACTATACATCAACAAGGCTCATAAAACCTGAGTTCCGCACAATCTCCTTATCTTATTGCATGATCTTCTTACAAGTGTAACCGGCATCAATCAGTACTGTCGTAAATGGTGCCCGTTCGGGATGTAATTCGCTCATGGTTTGCCAGTATTCAATCATCTCTAGAGCATGCTCAGTCTTCTTCTTGCCATCATTATCTTTGTCATAAATCCGGTAGTCAAGAATCCAGTACTTATCCAGCTCAGGGTTAATGTAGACTAGTGTCACAACACCAATACCAGTGGTAATACCATGCTTCTGTCCGGAGTACTGAGCAGAAGCTACTTCAATCTCCTCAGAAGAGGATTTATCCATGACAGTATCATCAATAGCTAAGTATCCATTAGTTGAAGGAATAATTAATTCTAAAGCCTTTTCTCTAACAATCTTAGGTGATAGTTTAATGTTAGCTATTGATCTACCAATAGTGTCATGAGATACCGTACCTATTACTTCTGAGAAGTAGGTAGCTGTAAAGTTATCTACGCCATTAAGTAACATTTGAGCATAGTCAGAGGTTACAATCTTTGCCATATATCCTCCTTGTTTTTGTTTTTAGTTTACAAGGATTATTTTAGGCTAGATTTGGGTTTTGCGTAAGTCGAGTAGAAGGAACTACTAGTGCTAAAAGAGCTAAGTTCTTATCTATTACCACCAAAAACAAACAATTAAACCAAGCTCTAATAGATAAAGCTAAGTCCCTAGTTGGTATTAAGGGCTATGTTACTAATCTTCCAACCAAGGAAGTAAGTAACCAACGTGTAATTGCCTATTACCATGAGTTATGGCATGTAGAACAATCCTTTAGGATGAGTAAATCTGATCTAAAAGCTAGACCAATCTTCCATAGAAAACGAGATGCTATTGAGGCTCATCTGACTGTTGTTATGGCAGCTTTGGCTATTCAACGAAAGATGGAGCGATTAACTGGTATTACTCGAAGGAAAATTGTTAAAGTTTTACGACCAATACGTAGTGGGACAGTAATTATTGCCGGCAAGGAATACGTTGCCGGGTCTAGAATACCTGATAACCTTAAACCATTACTAAAAAAGTTAAATTCATAGCACTAATTGCGAAACTCAGGAGCCCTGTCTAATCTAATTATTAGAAAAAGACGAATATCTCGTTATCAAGATGACAAAAAATTAATGCAGTATTTAATCAGTCAGGGGTTTTCTTATTACGACGTCAAAAAACATTTAAAAACTCAGCCGGATGACTAGTATGATTGCGAGATAGCGGTAGCGACTGATTTTAATTTAACACTACTTTCCATATTGTCGATGATTATTTTATAGTCGTTTACTTCTAATATTTGATTTCGATCGATACTGATAACACTACCCTTGAGATTTTTTAAAATAGATTGTGATACATAAAGCTTAGAGACATACATATTATTAGAATCAATCGCATAGTCAACTACTTTACCTATTTTTTGTTTACCTATTGTTTCAACTGTTTTTTTTATTAAATCATAGTCAATTTCTAGAATTTTTCTGAGTCTAATTAACTCCGATGGATCAGTTAGGGCGTTATAATCGTTGACGATAAACCCTTGGATAGAGACTTCTCTAATATCTTGATTTAGTAGTACCTTGATAGATTTTTGGCCAGTGTTAGTACAATAAAATCCTTCTATTTTTAAATTATTGGGATTACAAATAATATCTTTAACAATTCCGATTGGACGGTTATCTTGAATTGATATAATGTGTCGATTGTTTAGGGCACTTTTTAAAATTAACATATTTTAAGTATAAACCTAATTTAGAACTTAAGCTTTAAATTAATATCAAAACAGTCTTTAGATTGGTCTATAATATAGTTCATGGATGGCATCGAAAAAACATCAAAATTATCGTCAAATGTTAGACAAACGGAAGCTAGTGCTGCTTTAATTGGACATAATTTACGTGGTGGCGAAGTGATAGTTTTGAAAGGTGATCTTGGCAGTGGTAAAACAGCCTTTGTTAGGGGCTTAACAAAAGGTGCTGGTAGTTCAGATTTTGTTTCAAGTCCTAGTTTTGTAATTCGTAATGATTATAAATCTAAAAAATTTATTATTGCTCACTTCGATTTTTATCGAGTAGATGAACCAGGTATTTTAGCCGACTCATTACAAGAGGTTCTAAACAGTAAAGAGTATGTTAGTATTGTTGAGTGGGGTGATATTGTAGCCGATATCTTCCCTCAAGATAAAATGCTAATAGATTTTGTGACTTTATCGGAAAACAAAAGACAATTAAATCTTACTTACCCTAAATCTTGGATTTATTTATTGGATTGAGATAGAAAAATGATTATTTTAACTCTTAAAACAGATCAACCAGAAGCCAAATTAACGCTTTTTGATGATTTGAAAATTATAAAAAATAAACAATGGCTGGCTGATAGATCTTTAAATACTACTTTAAATTTAAATATTAAAGAATTATTAGAAGAAAATGGAATGGATTTAAAATCTATTTCGGCCATAGTTTTTTATAAAGGCCCAGGAAGTTTTACTGGTCTTCGAATTGGTGCTAGTGTCGTCAATAGTTTGGCCTATATTTTAAACGTTCCTATTATTGGAGTTTCTGGCCATGATTGGCAAATACAAGGTATCAAAAAAATATTAAATAATGAAAATCAAAGTATGATTATTCCAGAATATGGTTCTCCGGTTAATATTACTACAGCCAAAAAATGAATCACGAATTATGATTTGACGATTCAAATTAAGAATTGTATAGTAGAATTTAGGAGAAAGACTTTGTAAAAAGAATTACGACACTCCTGAATAGATTATTTTTTATTTCAAGCTTATATTTTATTAAAACTAAAACTAAAATTTTTATGTATCTATAGTTATATTTAGATTTTTGTTTTGATTTAGAAAGGATAGTTTATGTTGCAGATTATTTTGGCAATCGTTGGGGTTGTCGTTGGTTTTGGTTCAAATCAAATTATTACTCAAAAGCGTTTAGGATCATCTAAAGATGCGGCCGCTAAAGAATTAACTAAAGCTAAACATGAGGCCGAGAAGTTAGTCTTAAAGGCAAAAGAAGATGCTCAAAAATCAATTGATGAGGCAAAAAAAGATGAACAAGAAAGACGAACTGAGTTGCAAAGTCTTGAGAAACGATTGATTAGCCGTGAAGAATCACTAGATAATAAATTAGATGACTTAGACAAAAGACAGGAAAATCTAAGAAAAAGTGAAGATGAAATTGAACAATTGAAAAATGAAATTCGAGATATTAGATTTAAACAGCAAGATAAACTCGAAAAAATTGCTAAATTAACAAAAAGCGATGCTGCTGATAAATTAATTCAGATGACAGAAAGAGATATTAGAAATGATCTAGTGGGTCTAGTTAATAAACTTCAAAATGAAGCTAAAGAAACCGCCGAAGAAAAAGCCGCTTTGATTATTACGACTGCTATGGAAAGAATGTCAAGTGAGGTTACTGCTGAAAGAACTATTACCAGTGTCAAACTAGAAGATGAAGAAATGAAGGGTCGAATTATTGGTAAAGAGGGTAGAAATATTCAAGCTCTTCAAAAAGCAACTGGCGTTGATATCTTAGTCGATGATACCCCTGGCTATATTGTTCTTAGTAGTT
>JAJZCO010000037.1 GCA_021846095.1 bacterium
AATGAAGATAACGCTACATTAATCCCTAATCATATTGGTTTTATTGTTGATGGTAATAGACGATGGGCTAAGGAGCATAACCTAACTCCGGCTCAAGGTCATAGAAAGGGTTATCAAAATCTTAAAACTATTGTTCGAGCAGCTGTTAAATACGGCGTAAGATATGTTTCGGCATATGTTTTTTCAACCGAGAATTGGCAACGCGATCGTCAAGAAGTAAAAGATCTTATGAAACTCTTAAGTTGGGTTTTAAAACATGAAATAAAGACGATACACAAAGAAAATATTAGAGTTAGGGTTATAGGATCTAAAGTAAAATTGGGGGCTGCTATGTTAACAGCAATTCATGATGCTGAAAAATTGACAGAAAACAATACTAGAGGGACATTACTTTTATGTTTAGATTATGGTGGTCAACAAGAAATTGTTGATGCTATGAAATCGATTGTGGCATCGGGAGTTTCAGAAGAGAAAATAACAGCTGAGCTTATCTCGAGTTACTTATATGCTCCGGATATTCCACCACCTGATTTAATCGTGAGAACTTCTGGCGAACAAAGACTATCTAATTTTTTAATGTGGGAATCTGTTTATAGCGAGTTGATGTTTGTTAAAAAATATTGGCCTGATTTTAAGGAGAAAGATTTAACTGATATCCTTAACCGATTCAAAAAATTAAAACGTCGATTCGGCAAATAAATTAATCTTTAATTACTGGCTCCATGAGTTGGAGTTGTTCCATTCGGACCTAAAATATCAAAACCATCAACTTTATTTAATTGACCAACACCTGTTCCAGGATTACCAATAATACCATATTGCCAAACGAGAGCTTGAGTAGTTGGATCAATTGCAACCATTCGATCGTTATGATCATCGTTTGCCATGTAAACACCACTTGGTAATAACTCAACCAATGAAGGTTTATTCAATTCACCTGGACCTGAAGTTGGCTGATAGCGAGATAAGATTTGACCTTGTCGGTTAAAAGTTAAGATAGCACCAGGGTTTGAATAGTCAGCAATTAAGTATAGATTATTATTGTTAGTTGGACTGGCTCCTAATTGTTGAGGATCGGATGGATAGCTAATTGGCAAATGAACTGCCCAAACCATTTTACCTTGAGGAGTATATTCACTTACCCAAGATCCAATTATTTCAGATATAAGGATATTACCGTCATAGAGAGGGGTATCACCGTTAGGAGAGCCGATTGATACTCCTGGGTTGTGAGTACAAATACCTGGTGTACCGATTTGGTGGGCTATTGTTCCATTAGGATTAATAAATAATATTCGGCAGTTTTGATCGTCGGCTACTACAACCTGACCATTTTGTAATTGATAGGCATCGTCAGGTGCTCGTAAATAACCAGGAGCGGAGCCGGCTTGCATCGGATGCCCGTATGTCCATAAAATTTTACCAGAAGGATATGCAATTTTAACTATAGTATTATTATTCTCTTGGTTGGAAATAATTGCTGTACCATGATTGGCGAAAAATGCATCATCAGGGAAGTAAATTTTAAATGGACTAGCTGGGGTGGTTGGCGACGGGTACTGCCAAACGATTTGCATTGCGGGATTAAGTAGTAGGATTCTATTA
Source organism: bacterium (assembly GCA_021846095.1). Taxonomy (GTDB): domain Bacteria; phylum Patescibacteriota; class Saccharimonadia; order Saccharimonadales; family UBA4665; genus JAJZWG01. Next base: position 1,606 of record JAJZCO010000037.1, read on the forward strand.
TTGCCTCGGTCGGCGATCAAAAGTTTCTCACCGTAGTATGGTGATCCAGCACCGACCGTACCAGCTATTCCGAAGCTACTATTAGGAGTAATCATTTGAACAACGTTGGTAACTTGATTATTGCTTTCTCCACCAATAATCCAGGCTCTATTACCAATTATTGCCGTACCAGCATTTGCGATTGGAACTTGTAGTAAACCAGCATTCAAAAAAGTTTGATTATTAGGATTAAAAGCATAAATTTGTTGAATTGTATCTGAATTTGTTAAGTTAATACCGGGTGCTTGTGTGGTACCAACTCCTGTATGATAATTTTGAACAGCATTACTTTGACCACCGGCCAAAAGAATTTCGCCGTTAATTGTGACTGCGATCGCGCCAGAGGCCGGCTGTGGTAGTGTAGCACTTAGTAGACTAATCTGGTGAGTGACCGTATTAATAGTTTGAATAATATTCAATGGGTTACCAGCTTGAGGTCCATTAACGGCTTGTCCACCAAAAACATAAATAATATTATTGAGACTGGCTAAAGCAGTGTATCTTACGGCGATTTTAAGATTTCCAAAATCTGTAAAATTTTTACCATTAGTAGTTGATAATATTGTTTGATCAGCAGTATTACCGTTATATCCTCCGATAATATAAGTAGTGTTATTGACAGTAATTGCTGATGAGTCAGATCTAGGTTGATTTAAGCTAGCTATCTGAGCCACGTTATTATTTGAAGTAATTGTTTGAACGACGTTACTTGATGAGGCAGATCCACCACCAAAAATAATCGGGCTATTATTAACAGTAGCATAAGAACTATCGTGAACCGGAGAGCTTAAGTTACCAACAATAGTTTGATTACCATTAGAAGGATTTAATTGTATTAAATTACTACTGGTTGTGTTGCTAGAGGTGTATCCTCCAGCTATTAAAAGTTGGCCTTGATTAGTAGCAAAAACAGCCATCCTGCTTAATGGAGAATTTAAGGTGTAAGGCAATAAACCAGCTTCGACAGCATTGTAGCTGATTGGTTTAGTAGCCAGTACAGCTTTCGGAGTAGAGATTTTAATGGCAGTTTTTTTATAATATTTTTGATAAACAAAAAATGAGGCAAATCCAACGACAGTCACTAAGACTATAACTATAATTAGATAAAATAATTTAGTAATTGAGGAGTGATTTTTTTTCATGTTAATTGTAGTTTATACTTCTAGATGAGGAGTATGATTTAAAATTCTTAAAAATAACTGATTTATTAATTTAATATTCATATTTATATTATGCGATTATTAGTGATTGAAGATAACAGTCGAATAGCCAGTGCGATTAAAAGGTCATTACAACAAGTTAATTTTGCTGTTGATATTGTTACTGATGGAGATAGTGGTTTAATGGCAGCACTGGATCCTGATTATGACCTTATAATATTGGATTGGATGTTACCTGGCAGTTTGGATGGGCCAGCAATTTGTCAAATAATCAGAGAAAAAAATATTACTATACCAGTCTTAATGTTAAGTGCTAAAGGTGAAGTTCAGGACCGGATAACTGGCTTAAAAATCGGAGCTGATGATTATTTAACCAAACCTTTTTCGATGGAGGAGTTAATAACTAGAGTCCAAGTCTTACTTCGTCGACCCAATAAAATCTCTGGACCAGAAATATCGGTAGCTGACTTGGTGGTTAACTTAGAATCGTTTCAAGTTCATAGGGGCACCGAAAATATTAAGCTATCCTCTAGAGAGTTTAGGCTATTAAGTTATTTAGTCACTAATCATGGTTTAGTATTATCTAAAGATACGATTATAAATCATGTTTGGGATGGTGATTCGTATGTTTTGCCAAATACTATAGAGGTTTATATTGGTTATTTAAGAGCAAAAATCGATCGACCTTTTAAAGATAAACCATCACTAATTCATACTGTCCATGGTTTTGGATATCGGTTAGGAGAGTAGTTGTGTTTAAATCGGCTATAGTTAAATTAACTGCTTGGTATTTATTATCTACCTTAACTTTAAGTCTAATTTTTAGTATTGTGATTTATAAATTTTCAATAAATGAAATTAATGAAGCATTGCATAATCAATATTTAGTAACCGAATTTCCTAAAGGTACCAATTTTGATCAGTTTAATTATCACTCTCAAGCACTGATTCGCTCTCATCAATTGTTAGGAGAACTGATTTATTTTAATCTGGTTGTTCTAGTACTAGCCAGTTTTTTAAGCTTTATGTTAGCTAAAAAAACTTTACGGCCAATTAGAGAAGCTCATGAGGATCAAATTAAATTTACCGCCGAAGCATCACATGAACTTAGAACACCGATATCGGCTATGAAGGCTGATACTGAGTCTGTTTTAATGATGCATAATCCGGACAATAAGTTGTTAAAGGATACTTTAGAAGCTAATCTAACAGATTTAAGTAAATTGGAGTTATTAACTAATCATTTGTTAGATATTGCTAGATACAGATCAATAGCTTCTCATGAGATTGTCTCGATTGATTTGGAAAAACTTATCTTAGAATTAAAAGATGACTTTAAGCATCGCTTAAAAGAAAAAGGTATTAAATTAGAATTGAAAGCGATCAAAATTACGGTTAAATCTGATATATTGTCAGTACGATTGTTGATTTCTATTATACTAGACAATGCTATTAAATATAGCTTACCGAATTCTGTAATTACAATTGAAATTAGTCATAATAAAAATTTCATTGAAATTGCAATTATTGATACTGGCGTTGGTATTAGTGTAGAAGCTTTAAAACATATATTCGAGCCTTTTTATCGATCAAAAAGCATTGACGATAAATCGAATAGTGGTTTTGGTCTAGGCCTGACTCTAGCTAATGATATTGCGAAATTATTAAAAGGAAAATTAGAATTAGATAGTAATTTAGGTACTGGTACTACTGTTAAAATCTTGTTAAAACCATAAAATTTTAATCAAATCAGCAAAATCACAGCATTATATAGCAAAATTTGATGATCAAATTAAAGTAAGTATATTTTTATGAAAAAATTTTTTGTTAGTTTTTCTATTTTTGTAGTGTTTATACTTTATAGTATATTGCTGAGGCATAAGGCTCCAGTCCTAGCTAAACCTAGTAGTCTAGCTAGTACTACATCATCAACTTCAAGTACTCAAAGCAGTACAAGTAGCAATAGTTCTTCAACAACTGGTTCTTCAACAACTGGATCTTCAACGACTGGGTCTTCAACCGTTTCGCCTGCTCCTACTACTACAACTGCTAGTTCACAGTACAAAGATGGCACCTTTAATGGCTCTACTCAAAATGCTTATTGGGGAAATGTGCAGGTAGCAGCACTTATTTCCGCAGGTAAAATTACTAAAATCAAGATATTGCAATATCCTAATTCTCATTCGACTTCTGTTTATATTAATCAACAAGCTTTACCTTATTTGCAACAAGAAACTATTAAGGCTCAAAATGCTAATATTCAGATTATTTCGGGTGCCACATTTACTTCTCAAGCCTTTATTCAATCTCTATCCGATGCTTTAAACCGTGCTAAGGCCTAATGAAAAAAACTGAGTTAATTATGGGTATGCCAATAACTGTCGAGATCGTTAGCCGGTCTACTAAAGTATCTCAAACGATTGAAGAAACATTTTTGTTTTTCAAAAAAATTGATCAACGATTTTCTACTTATAAAAAAAATAGTGAGATATCTAAGATCAATCAAGGTCTTAGTCGATCTGAGTGGAGTCAGGAAATGATTGAAGTTATGGACTTATGTCAACTCACCAAAGATCAAACTAACGGTTTTTTTGATATTAAACATGATGCTAAATTAGATCCATCAGGTTTGGTAAAAGGTTGGGCTATTTATAATGCTAGCATTGAATTAGCAAAACATTTCACTAATTTTTATATTGAAGCTGGTGGTGATGTTCAAGTTTCGGGTCATAATAACGACCAAAATTTGTGGCGAGTGGGTATTAGAAATCCATTTAATATTAACGAAATCGTTAAAGTCGTTGGGCTAGAAAATCAAGCTATAGCAACTTCTGGCAATTATATTAGAGGGGCTCATGTTTATAATCCATTAACAAACGCTTCAATTTTAAACCCTGTTAGTCTGTCCGTCATAGGCCCCGATATTTATCAGGCCGATAGATACGCAACAGCAGCTTATGCTATGGGACTTGATGGTATTAATTTTATTGAAAAACAATCAAATCTGGAGGGTTATATGATAGATAAGTTCGGTATAGCAACTAAAACAAGTAATTT
>JAJZCO010000038.1 GCA_021846095.1 bacterium
AAATTAAAAAAGTCTCTCTAATGCCAATGCCGGCTGGTGTGATACTAACAAACAGTGATAAATTGGCAAAACCACTATAAGCCATTATTTGATGCCAGCTAACGGGCGAAATAGAATCAAGCTCTAAGCCATAGATTATAGTTTGAAGTAACAGTTGAATAGCTGTTACGATTATTAATTTAATCAGTCCATTTAGATGCCAGGATACTGACCAATTTTTCGATAATTTTTTAACAAAAAACCATCGAATGATTAAAAAACTAATTAATAATACTAAAACTACCGCTAAAACTCCGTAATACCATTTAATTTTAGAACCAAAAATAATCAATAAAACACTCAAAACTGAATATATACCATAATAAATCAAGGTAATGAAAATAAATTTCTTAATACTTAATTGAAATTTCTTTTTCAAATAGACAGCTCTTAGGGCCGGTCCAATTTGACCAAACATAAAAAAATTAACAACTATAGAATAAGCATTTAGTAGAAGATTGTCGAAGTTCGATATTTTAAACCCGAAAAATGTCAGACTAGCTTGCATGATCAAGGTTAAAACTAATAGAATTATCAAATATAAAATAATTAAGCTAACTATTAGAACCGGGTTTAAATGGGCCAATTGTTCAACAATAGAACGATGACCTTGAAGATAATGAATGAATTCATAAATTGTTAAAATTACGATAAAAATTGATAAAAATAATCTTATTTTTTTCTTCACATTAATATTTTACTACTAAGAGATACTAAAAGTTGTTATAAAAAATATTTTTCTTAAGTTTAGACTTATCTATATTAATGTATACTACCTATAAACATCATGACCAGAGCTAAAATTTTTTCTAAAATAAATGAGTTTTTTAATTCCAAACTATTATTTAAATTAATAATTATTATTTTTATAATAGAAGCTCTCTGGATAGCATTATCTGCTTCTTATCCTCAAGCTTTCGATGAAAATTTTCATTTTGGACTTATTAAAATATACTCCCATTTTTGGACGCCATTTTTATCATCTCAACCAGCTAACGGTAATGCCTTTGGGGCAGTAGCCAGAGACCCATCCTATCTTTATCACTATCTAATGAGTTTTCCGTACCGAATATTCGCCCATTTCTTTCATAATCAAGTCGCTCAAATCATCTATCTTAGAATCATTAATATTATCTTATTTAGTATTGGATTAATTTTCTTTTATAAAATAATGCTAAAAACTAATCTATCAAAAGCCTTTACCAATACTAGCATGCTTATTTTTATTTTAATCCCAATCGTTCCACAACTAGCCGGTCAAATTAATTACGATAATCTTGTTTTTTTAGAAACCGGATTAGTCTGTTTATTAACTTTAAAGGCTATCGATCAACTAAAAAATAGGGTAGTCGACCCCAAAAATATTTTTTCGATTATTATTATCTCTATCTTATCTTCAATCACTAAATTCGAATTTATGCCAATTTTTCTAGCTATTGCTATTTATTTAATTTTTATTGCTCTTAAATCATTTAACTACTCAATTCTAAATATATTAAAAAACCTTCAGAAGAATTGGCAGATAACATCTACCGTTGCAAAAACTCTTATTGTTATATTTATGATTATCAGTCTGTCACTCTTTATTCAACGAGATGGCTACAATCTAATTGCTTATCACACTATTAATCCAAGATGTAATAAAATATTGTCTAATACCGATTGTAAATCCTATAGCGTTTGGTACCACGACTACATCTCCCACCAATTAGTAACGACCCACGCTATAAACCCTAAAACAAATATCATAATTTATCTAGGAGAATGGCTATATTGGATTTGGTATCGACTGTTTTTTGCTGTTTCAGGACCAGTTACAGATTTTGCAAATTATCCTCCACTACCATTGCCCAGTGCCGGATTTATTATCATTACTCTAGTCAGCTTATTGGCATTCATTAAGTTAAGGGCTAAATTATTTAATATCAACAACTATGTGAATTTAATAATACTGATCATCTTAATTTATCTGACCGCACTAATATATGAGGGATGGAAAACCTATCAATATACTGGCGTGCTGGAACTAATGAACGGTCGCTATTTGATCCCAATTCTACTGCTGGGAGCTATAGTAGCCGGTCATGGAATTAATAAATTACTTACCAACCATAAATTAATAAAATATGGCCTAACTTTAATCGTTATCTTATTATTCTTACAGGGCGGAGGAATATTGACTTTTATTAGTCGAAGTAATTCCGATTGGTTATGGAATAATCAAACAATTAAGAAAATTAACAAAACGGCTAAGCATATAACTAAACCAATTATTGTCCAAGGTGGTAAAACTTATCGGTCTAATATTTGGTTTTTGTGAAATATTCACTTCGACGTTGATTTTCTAAAATATCTTCCAATAGAGAACGATTAATTCTAATTAAATCCGCAATAAATCCGAGAGTAAAAGAAATAAAGGCTGCCACCAATAAAACCGTTCCAGCTATTAGTGACTGTAAATGATGGGCTCCACCCGGGTTAGCCGTTGTCAAATAAATATATAGATAGTGTAGGAAAGGGATTAGACCTAAAATCAACAATACACTTCCGATACTGAAAAATACCGCGTAGGGTTTGAACATTAAAAAACCTCGCATAATTGCTACACCAGATTTTCTGACATGGCTCCAGTTTGATTTCATCAAACGAGATTCGCGAGTTTTAGGATTAGTAACTATTTTAATTGTTGCAATAGATTGTTTTTTATTACCGGCTTGAATAGCCGTTTCCATCCCAAAACTATATCGAGTAATTAAATTCAACTCAATGGCAGCCTGTTTTGAAAACGCCCGAAAACCACTAGTACCATCCGGAATATTAGTCCCTGCAACTTGATTTAAAACCCAAGTACCAATTTTTTGAAGATATTTCTTAGTAGTTGAAAAATGTTTGATTGAATCAATCTGTCGATCAGCTATAACAATATCGGCTTGACCATCTAAAATTGGTTTAATTAAATCAGGTATTCGTTCTTGAGGATATTGATTATCACCATCAGTCAAAACAATAATATCAGCTCCTAGATCAAGAGCGCCTCTCAGTCCATCTCGAAAAGAGTAAGCCAAGCCTTTATTTTGAGTGTGCCTTACAAAATGTTTAACTCCAAGTTTTTTAGCTACCTGATAAGTTTGATCAGTTGAACCATCATCAACAATTAAAACATTAATCTCGTCGACGCCTTCTATTTTTTTAGGAATTGATTTTAAAACGATCGGTAAGGTGTCTTCTTCATTTAGACATGGTATAAAAATAACTAACTTCATTATTACTCCTCTAAAACCTATATTATACAGTTAATAACAGATAATAAAAAATCATTATTTAACTAACATCAGTCATCACTCAGTAAACGATATTTACTATGAATTAGAACTAATGATTTTCTTTATCAGATTAACAGTAGAAGCATCATGAGCTATAGTTATTTTTTTTTGATCTATTTCTTGATAAACACCTTTTGCCAATTTTTTGCCAAGTTCAACACCAAATTGATCAAAAGAATTAATTTGCCAAATAACTCCTTGAACGAATATTTTATGTTCATATAAAGCTATCAACTGGCCGAAAACTCCTGGGGTTAATTGTGATCCTAAAATAATATTACTGGGTTTATTACCAACAAATACTTTAGACTCGCTTAAAACATCATCTTGATTATTAATATCTTGTTGCTCACCAAAGGCTAAAGCCTCAGCTTGAGCTATCATATTAGCTAAAAGTTTATTATGGTGTAAAATATCATTTTTGTGCTGAGATCGTAAAAATCCAATGAAATCAACTGGTATCATTTCTGTACCTTGATGAATTAATTGGAAAAAAGCATGTTGAGCATTAGTACCTGGTTCGCCCCAAACAATCATGCTCGTCTGATAATCAACTACCTCTCCAGTCTTATCAACACTCTTACCATTACTTTCCATAACAGCTTGCTGTAAATATGCTGGCAATCTCGCTAGATCATGACTATAGGGAATAATAGCCGAAGTTTGAGCCTGCCAAAAATTACCATACCAAATATCGATTAGAGCCAATAAGACCGGTACATTAGTCTCCAGGGGAGTATTTAAGAAATGTTGGTCTACCTTATAAAAACCATCCAACATAGCATTAAAATTATCAGGTCCAATTGCTATCATTAATGACAGTCCAATAGCCGAACAAAGCGAATATCTACCGCCAACCCAATCCCATAATTCAAAAACATTAGCTTGATTAATACCAAATTCCTGAGCCGCCGCGATATTAGATGAAACCGCTATAAAATGTTTATCTGAAGTAAATTCTCCGAGCTCTGATATCAACCAGTTTTTAGCACTTTGAGCATTAGTCATCGTTTCGTCGGTCGTGAATGTTTTCGAAGAAATTATAAATAAGGTTTCGGCTGGATCTAAATTATGTAAAGCCGTTGCTAAATCACTATAATCGATATTAGAAACGAATCTAACAGTTAATGACTGATCAGTATAATCTTTTAGAGCCAAGTAAGCACTAGCAGGACCTAAATCAGAACCACCGATACCAATATTAATAATATTTTTAATGGCCCGACCGGTCGAGCCTATTAACTGACCACGACGAATTTGATTAGCTAAGTCTGTCATTCTTTGCAATACAGCTCGAATTTGAGGTTTAATATCGACTCCATCAACCATAATCGGCCGACTCGAAGAATCTCTTAGAGCCGTATGAAGAACAGCTCTATCTTCAGTAAAATTAATCTTTTCACCATTAAACATCGCTGAAATTTTAGATACTAAATCACTGTCGTTAGCCAACTGAATTAAAGAAGTAAGTACTTGACGATCAATTAAATTCTTTGAAAAATCTACCGTTAAGTCAGCCAGGGGAAGAACAAAATCATTGACTCTAGCCAACCCTAAATCATTATTGAATAGTTCACTCAAAGAAATCTTTGATAGCCTATCCTTATGTTGCTCTAATTCTCGCCAAGTAGAGCTTGAGGTTAATTTAGACATAGATTATAGATATAACTTCATTACTTATTTTAAATATTATAAGCTTTATCTACTTAATTTTCCATAAAGATTTTGCTGGGATCTTAGTCTTATCTATTCTATCGGCATACTTTAAAGCAATTTGCTCAATTTCAGTCATTAATCCATCGTCCAGCTTAATAGAGTTAAGTCCTAGGGCTAAAAATTGTTTATTTTCAACAATTAGCTCATTTTCGGAAGCCTCATTGCGGGGATTAGGCAAATAATTAATCTTTGCACCAGTTAATTTAGAAACGAGTTTAGCTAAATCAATAATTTTAAATGTTTCTGTTACTTGGTTAAAAATAACAGGGCGATCACCTTTTTTAGGCGAATTATTAATCGCCAGCTCAATACACCTTACAGTGTCTTGAATATTAATAAAAGCTCGAGTTTGACCGCCACTACCATGCACCGTTAAAGGGTAATTGATCGCTGCTTCCATTAAGAATCTGTTTAAAACTGTTCCATAATCTCCATCATAATCAAATCGATTGATTAATCGTTCATCTTGTTTAGTCTGAACCGTTTGAGTACCCCACACAATACCTTGATGGAGATCAGTTATTCTAATTCCGTCGTTCTTGGCATAAAAAGCAAACATTAATTGATCTAATGTTTTTGTCATATGATAAACCGAGCCCGGATGAGCAGGGTAGAGGATCTCTCTAGTTACTCGTTCTTTATCGCCATCAATTGCTCGCAAAGCTACTAAATTATTGAGGTTGCCAGCAGTATCTTGTACCATAATGTATTGTAGATCACTGGGACTATAATAAAGA
>JAJZCO010000039.1 GCA_021846095.1 bacterium
CCCAGAAAAAATTTTGATAGATTAGAGACAACGAATAATAAATCTAAGGGAAGTAAAATGAGGCTAATTAATAATAATTTATATTTTGATCGGTGAAGAGCTTTTGATATGAGGACTAAATATAAAATAGCATCAATCAGTAGGGTACCGCTAACTGCCATACCATAGGCATTTGCTAAATTTGTTGATGATTTGAAAAAGATAACTAAAAAAATTACCATTAAAAAAAGTATAAAATTAATGAAAGATAAATAGATTTGCCCCACCTCTTTTTTAGAAGTATGATGGATTAGCATTTTTGGTAAGAAATTAAGTTGAATAGCTTGTTTGGTTAAAGAATAGGCACCAGAAATAACTGATTGGGAAGCAATAATTGTTGCAATAGTCGCTAGAACAATAATCGGTAGAGTCAATATTTTAGGAAAAAGTAGAAAAAAAGGATTAATGGAGTTGGCTGAATTAGAAAGTAATAAGGCTCCTTCCCCAAGATAACATAGTACTAGGGCCGGAAAGACCACGAAATACCAAGCTTTTGATATTGGTTTTCTACCAAAATGACCTAAATCGGCATAAAGTGCTTCTGATCCAGTAACAGCTAAGACGACTGCTCCCATCGAAATAAACGCTACGGTAGGATGTGAAGCTAAAAAATTAATAGCTGTCGTAGGTAAGATAGCTATCAAAATTTTGGGATATTGAGTAATTCGCCAGAAACCTCCGATCGCTATAACACTAAACCAAGAAAACATTATGGGGCCAAATAGATGGCCAATGAAATTAGTGCCTTTTTTCTGTATTGCAAACAGAGTAATTATAATGGTGATAGTTATAGGGATAATAAAAGAACTAAAATTTGGATTAATTATTTTTAGGCCTTCGACAGCAGATAATACTGAAATTGCCGGCGTAATAGTACTATCGCCAAAAAATAAAGCTAATCCAAAAATACCAAGAAAGATAAAATATTTTTGATATTTGTGATCAGTAAGTTTGTTTTTAATCAGTGCAACAAGTGATAAAATACCACCTTCGCCACCATTATCTGCTTTCATTAAAAAAATAATAAATTGAATCGTTACGATGATCACTAAAGACCAGGTAATTAACGAAATAACACCTAGTATATTTGTTGAATTAATTGCTAGATGATACCCAATTTTTCCGAAAGCTGCGCTCATAACATATAGTGGACTAGTACCAATATCACCGAATACAACACCAAGAGCCGCAATAGATAATCCAATAGAGCTCTTTTGTATTTTATTCATATCTTTTTATTATAGACCTAAGTCTTAATCTTAAGCACTAATGTTAATTAATAAGGACAAATTTTAGTAATAGTACTACTTTGAATATTTTTACTATCTTGAGCTAAGGCGTGTGAATTCCAATATAATATACTTTCTGAGGATGCTGCTTGATCGTCAGGAAATTTTGGATATAACGAGCCAATCCACACATCCTGTAATAAATAATTATTATCGCAATCTTTTTTAAGAATAATAGATAATTTCGTACTTGGTAGAGGGTAACGATTTTTAGCAAATTTGATGAAGTAATTCTTTTTATAAGGTTTAGCATAATAAATGATATCTTTATCAGTCGTGTCTATAATATCGGTATTGCCAATAATTCGATCAGTATCTATTTCTTGAGATCCAGTTTGAGGAGCTATTTTACCTGTTTTGATCAGTTCTTTTAAGATATTAATAATATATGGTCGACGATTTAAATAATGACCTGCTGGCGAACTAATCATATCAACATATAGCTTAGCATCGTTTGATAATATCGAAATTTCGTATTGTTGCATAAACCCCTTTATCTTAAGTATACGCCTATTGTGGCTTTAGACCTACTTTAATATTGAGTGGTCTTAAAAATATTATTAACGTGATCAAAAACTAGTAGTATACTGAGGTTGATGTTAGCTGGTTCTAAAGAGGTGTTATATCTGATTTATGGACAACTAAGCTTGTTCACGGGTGTTATAATTTGTATTTTGATTTTACCAAAGGGGCTAATAGTCAATGAAGGGGTCAGTTATTACGGGGTTCATAGCCGGACAATTATTCCATTTGTTACTACATTTGTAATCAGTGTTTGGTTCATTTTTTTAGCGGCTAAAAATTTTTCTATTCAATATCCTTTTTGGGTAATTAGAGACGAACTTTATATTGATATTGTTCTAATGTTGGTTATTATGGTGACGCCGTTTAACGATGGTCGTTTGGTTGGTGATGTTCATGTTTTAGCCGGTATATTGTTATTTAGCCTTCAATTTATTCTAGCGATATGGTTGGGTCTAGTTATTTTTAGAAATTATTTAAACTCCATACTCCTTTTTTTGCTAACGATTACTGGCCTGCTTTCTTTTTACTATAATGAAATAGCCCACGGTTATTTAATTGAAGGTCAACTATTATTTCAATTAATCTTTGGCATTTTTTTAATTAGAGTTCTGTTTCAATTAAATACTCAGATTTCAAGTAATAATAAGATTTTAATCGACTAGCGTAGTTTTTTAAAAGTTAATGATATGGTGTAACATTAATAATTATGATTGATCAATATCGTCTGATAGCTGGTGTACCCGAAGTACTAAGACCCTATTCTAATTGGGCTAGTTACGATTTAGCTCAACAACTTCATGAGTTAGTAAAAGATAATCAAGATGAATTGAAATCCAGAAATTTATTGGAAATTGTTAGTAATTATAGTGATGGTGATATTACAAAAATTGTTGATCAGGTTCAAACAGAACAGCAACATCTAGGTCATTTTGCAGTTGTAAATGTTCATGGCAAAATTGTTGGTGGAGCTGAGATTCGATCCGATTTAACTTTAAAAAAAGCGAAGCCAGTTCTATTGCCTCGAGGACATTCGAAAACTTCTTATCCATTTGCCGATTCAAATATTAAAGCATGGGTCGATAAGAGAGAAGGACCACAACTTTTAATTGATGCTTATAAAGATCTAATATTTCGATCTGGATCGTGGTGGCGTAGATATGATAGTCAAAAATCATGGACAATTGAACCGGTAACTTCAGAGTCATATGTTCACTCAGCTTTAGTAGCCAGTGGTCTGATTAAAATAATTACTGGCCAATTTGATGATGGTCGTAAAATGAACTCTCATCCAACTAAATCTGTTTTGTATGCGATGATATATAATGATCGTTTATCTGATAGAGGTAAATTAGCAGAATTGAAGAAAGGTACTAAAGGCTGGAGCGATACCTAGAATCTAAGATTCAGTCTTATTATTTTTTAGTAGCAAAATATTTCGATTAAAATTGGATATATTTTAGTTTCCGACTAATTCAATTGATGCATATTTTACGAAGTGTTGAAGTTTGTCGCACTTTTGTAAAAATTCTTCTTCGTTTTTAAAAAGCATACTTTTTGGAAATAACTTTAAAAAATCGACAGTGTTTTTATCAAAGTCCCATATCTTAGCTACGTGTAGTATGTTATCGGCTGTTTTAGGAAATGGTTTAGATAGTTGTTTGAGCCAAACAATTTTTTCAATTCGCGGAGTATTATCTAAAGTCATTATTCACCTCCTTGTTTAGCTATAGTCTAATAGCCAAATTTAAAAAAATATATTATCAAAATATATCGTTTCTTTGTTGAAAAATATGTTTATTTGGTAGTTTTTTTGTTGTTTGATTTAATCGATTCCATCGTCGAATCTGTAAATCGTGAGCTTTGCTTCGCCAATTATTATCAAAATCACTGCTAAAATTATTAAATTCTAAATCATATTTTAATTTTAAGTTACTAATTGAGTAAATTTTATTCATAATAAAACCCTCCACTTATGACGGCTATTTTATGGCTAGACCATTTTTATCTTTGGCTTTTCAATCATTTTTACCTCCACTTCTAGTTAGGTATGTTGTTAATTATTATTTGTTATGACCAATAATTCTATAATATTTATCACACTAATAAAGATTATTTAATTAAGTAGTATACTGAAGATATAACAGGATAAAAAAGTGGATAATAAATCGGATAAATTAATTAAAGAATTTCTAGTAAAATATCCGGTTAAATCTATTGATAAAAAACAGATTATTCTTTTTCCAGATGAAGAGCCAAAAGGCTTATATTATTTAATTAGTGGACGAGTTCGACAGTATGATATTAATGAGCAAGGCGATGAGGTGGTCCTTTTTTTGAATAAACCAGGTGATTTTTTTCCTATGACTTGGGCTATTGGTCAAATAGATAATGAATATTTTTTTGAGACTTCTACATCAATTGACATTAAAATAATCCCTCAAAGCGACATTAACTTTTTTTTAAAAAATAACCCAGATGTTTTATATGATTTATTAGGTCGGATATATACAAATATTAGTTATATGGAACGACGGATAGTACATCTAATGGGTGGTAACAGCCATAGTCGTATTATTTTTGAGTTAATAAATGCTTGTAAAGAGTTTGGTCAGAAACAAAAAGACGGATCATATTTACTTCATATGCATGAAGAAGAATTGGCTCATATAGTTGGTCTATCCAGAGAGACAGTTAGTCGTGAACTTAGTAAGCTAAAACAATTAAAAATAATGGATATAAATCATACGGATTTAATAGTTACAGATTTAGATGTTCTTGAAAATGAATTAGGATCAAAACTTTGATGTAGGACTGTTTTAAAAAACGTCTATTAAGTTATCTATCAATTATGCCGCTTAGTATTTATAAAAAAATGATCTAAGAGGAAATAAATTGATTTAGCCAACCGTTAGCATATTTTATCATCTGAGGTTGTCTAAGATTGTTTTGCTCCTCTAAAACGCCTGTGCCTATTTCTAAACTAGCATAATAGTTGTATTTCTGACTTACTTGGTTGCCAACAGAAAGTAAATTATCTAGATAAGTAGTTTGTGACCAGCCCTGGGCAGGATTATTGGTGTCTGACTGTGCCCAATAGATATTATTTTGATACATCTGATAATTAGTTAAAGCTTGAAAAAATTCGGTAGCAGTTGTGTTGGGATTTATTAAAGTATCTGCAAGACGACTGTATTGTGGCAATAAAAGCGTTAAAGTAGTAGCCATAATACCGTCTTGATAAGATTTAAAAGACTGGTTACCGGTATAGTTTGGTTCACCGGCAATATAATTCGGTAGATTGATCCCAGAATTTAATGGATTAAATAAATTATTATTGTTTATATCACCACCTTCGGTCCATATCCAAGCAATTAAAGCATTGAGATGTTCTTGAGTTAGGGTATCTTTAAGAGGTATATTTTTTTGAATAGCAATTTCGGCTAGAGTCGTTGCCGCAAATTCTTCAACTGTATGAGGCGGTATTTCATTCATTAGTATAGTTTCGTTTGTCAAAGTTGGTTTGATAACTTGTTTTACGTTTGATACTTTTGGAAAATTACCTATCCCAGTTGATATTGGGCCAAAAGAATAATTTGTGCCGGGAAGCGTTCTGGGAACTGTAGAAGACGTTGAGGTCGAGATATCAATCGGGCCTTCCGAAGTGGTTTTTTCAATTTTATTTGATTGATAGGATACGGCCGTGTTATCAACTATTGGTTTTGCTTGGTTAGAGATTTCATTAGGAATGAAATTTTCAATTGAAGTATGGAACACTCCCC
>JAJZCO010000040.1 GCA_021846095.1 bacterium
GAGAACTTTGCCTTGAAGATAATTGTTGGTTGGCTAAATCTACCAAAAGACCTAACTCGTTTTCATTATGGGCACTGCCGATGTGCTCGATTTTAATAATCTTACCGTATGCCGAATAAGCAATTTGGACGGCTGTTGCTCCACTCTTAGTCTTCACTCTACGTATAAAAGCCATAGCTTTATATTACATGGTATTAGTGCTATGAAAAAACTTGTTTGCAATCTGTTAGTAGTACTAAAATCTTAGGAAAGTGCGAAAGTCAGGTACTAGTCATCCGGCTGAGTTTTTAAATGTTTTTTGACATCGTAATAAGAAAACCCCTGACTAATTAAATACTGCATTAATTTTTTGTCATCTTGATAACGAGATATTCGTCTTTTTCTAATAATTAGATTAGACAGAGCTTGATTATCGATCTCTTCTCGATTCATTAAATTTTGTATAATTTCTAAGCTAATGCCTTTTAGTTTTAGTTCATGAATAATTTTTAATGATGATGATGGTTTTAATTTAGTCCTATCGCTAATGAAAGCTTCAGCAAATTTAGCATCATCAACTAAATTCTGGGATTTTAATCGATTAACAATAGCCTCAATAATGTCTTGATCGATTTTTTTCTTTGTTAAATAATTAACTATTTCAAAAACACTTCTTTGTCTAAGAGCTAAATATTTTAAAACTTGCTGATAATAAAAATCTATTTGAGCTAATTGCTTAATATTGTCAATTTCTTCATTAGTGACACTTTTTAAAACCCGTAAATTATTATCTTGAACTGATTGAATTGATACATCAGCTAAATATACATCGTCAACATAAATTGAAATCAAAAAAGAATTATTACTTTTAGGAACTAATTTTGTAATAATCATCTAATCAGAAATTAATTAACTTTAAGCTTTTTTTGCTTCAACTAACAAAATTTTATCGACAATCTCATCCATTATTTTTGGATTATTTTCTAAATAGAGTTTAACAGCTTCTCTACCTTGACCAATTTTATTATCTTGATAAGAAAACCAAGCGCCGGCTTTATCAACAATATTATGATTAATCGCTAGATCTAATACATCGCCAGTCTTAGAGATACCTTTATTGTACATAATATCAAATTCTGCTTCTCTAAATGGCGGAGCAATTTTATTTTTAACAACTTTAACTTTGGTTCTATTCCCAATAACATCATCACCTTGTTTAATTTGACCAGTCCGCCTAATATCCATTCGAACCGAAGCATAAAATTTAAGAGCATTTCCACCAGTAGTTGTTTCTGGGTTACCAAACATAACACCAATTTTCATTCTAATTTGATTAATAAAAACAACCGTAACGTGAGAACGACTAATAATACCAGTTAACTTACGAAGAGCTTGGGACATTAATCTAGCTTGAAGACCCATATGACTATCGCCCATTTCTCCTTCAATTTCAGCCTTTGGAACTAAAGCCGCTACGGAATCAACTACAATAATATCGACAGCGTTGGATCGAACTAAAGTCTCAACGATTTCAAGTGCTTGCTCGCCATTATCTGGTTGAGAAAGTAATAAATTATCGACATCTACCCCTATTCTCTTAGCGTAAGATGGATCAAGAGCATGCTCAGCGTCAATAAAAGCCGCTATACCACCATTTTTTTGAACCTCAGCTATTGCATGGAGTGTTAAGGTCGTCTTACCAGAACTTTCCGGACCATAGATTTCGACCACTCGACCCTTCGGTAACCCACCACCCAATGCTAAATCAAGTGATAGACTACCAGTAGATATACAATCGACGGTTTTAGTACTAAAATCGCCCAATTTCATTATTGAACCTTTTCCAAATTGCTTTTCGATCGATTCTAAGGCAATTAAAAGAGCTTTCGATTTATTTTCGTTAATTATTGTTTTCTTAGTCTTATTGTCATTATCTTGTTTCATAATTCACCCTCATCAATTTTAGTTAATTAATCCCACTCTAATAACAACATTTTAACATTAATATAAATTTTATATATTTAAAAGGGTACATTTATTTTTTTAAATTATATTTTAAATCTGTTATTATTAAGATTATGCTTAAGATTTTATATCAGATTGTTTAAAAAATATGCGAATACCTGATTCCCTGGTAGAAAAACTCTTAATTAACAATAAACAATTTTCTAGTGAACAAATAGATGCATTAAGAGAGCAAGAAAAAAACGATAAAAAACCACTCCAAGATTTAGTTATTAAAAATAATTTACTAACAGAAGCGGAATTAACTAAATTATACGCCGAAGAAATTGATATACCCTTTATAGAGCTTAACAGTAAAGATATCAAACCAGCTATTTTGAAATTATTACCCGAAAGAATTGCTAGTCAATACAATGCTATTGTGTTCGATATCGATGAAAAAGATACGAAATTAGTTGCGATGGAGGATCCTGATGATATTCAAGGCATTAACTTTCTTCAAAAACAACTTGGTAATAACATTAAAATCTACATTACAACTGACAGTTTATTGCAAAGTGCACTAGGTCAATATAGAGGTAATATTTCCAACGAATTAACCAAAGTTATCGCTAGTCAAGATAAACCTGATGACTCCGATGAAATTAATGAAAATGACTTAGCGGAAGATTCACCAGTCGCTCAAACAGTTAATTTAATTATTGAATATGGTATTAAAGCCGGTGCTAGCGATATTCATATCGAACCACGAGAAGGTTTTGTTGTAATCAGATATCGGGTAGACGGTTTACTAAAAGAAGCCAACAAATTACCCCGAAAATTATTAAACTCACTAATTAGTCGAATTAAAATCTTAAGTAATTTAAAAATTGATGAACATCGAGCTCCTCAAGACGGTAGATTTAAAATCGAAGTTAATGGATTAATGTATGCTCTTCGAGTCTCAACTTTACCAGTCTTAGATGGTGAAAAAATTGCCATCAGAATTTTAAATGAATCAACTAAGGCTGCCGATTTTAATGAACTTGGTTTTTGGGGTAATGCATTGATTGAATTAAACCATGCCATCACTCAACCTCATGGCCTTGTTTTAGTAACTGGTCCAACTGGTTCAGGAAAATCAACTACACTTTTTAGTGTTTTAAGCTCTCTTAATACTCCTAACGTCAATATTTCAACCGTGGAAGACCCGATAGAATATCATATTGTTGGAGCTAATCAAACCCAAGTTAATCCAGTTGCCGGCATGACCTTCGCTAACGGATTAAGAGCCCTGCTGAGGCAAGATCCAAACATCATAATGATTGGTGAAATTAGAGATCATGAAACTGCTGATTTAGCAGTTCAAGCTGCACTAACTGGGCATCTAGTCTTTTCAACTCTCCACACCAATAATGCAGCTACATGTTTACCACGTTTATTGGATATGAGAGTCGAACCTTTTCTAATTGCTAGTACCGTTAGAATCGTTATTGCCCAAAGATTAGTTCGAAAATTATGTATTAATTGTAAAGAAAGTTTTACTCCAGACGATAATTATCTAAAACACTTGGCAAAAATACTTCAAATAGAGTCAGCTGGTAGCTCAAAAGACATTAATGAATTAGAGATTAGTGCTCTTAATGACGGCATTGGAATTAACAAGAACGATAAAAAAAATCAAGCTGACGATTTAAGCTCCACTCCAACAAAAATTATTAGATTATTTAGAGCAAAAACCGACGGCTGCGATGCTTGTAACCAAACTGGTTACAAGGGAAGGATTGGTATTTATGAAGTGCTTGTCAACAACGCTACTATTCAAAAATTAATTGTTGGTAATAATGCCAGTGAAGTAATTGAAAAAACCGCTATTAACGATGGAATGCTACCGATGCAAATTGATGGTTTCATTAAAGCCTTAAGAGGTGAAACAACCATAGAAGAAATATTAAGAGTCACTACCACAGAAGTAGTACAATAAAACATATGCGTTACACTTATAAAGCTACCACTAAAGAAGGTCGAGTGTTATCCGGGACAACTGAAGCAGTTAGTAAAGAAGCTCTGTTAATGTTACTTCATAAACAAGAGGTAACTCCTTTATTGATTGAAGAAGAAAAGAAAAAGAAACTATCAATCTTTGGACCTACTAAAAAAGTAAGGCTCCAAGATTTAGTTATTTTTACTAGACAATTATCTACCATGATCAGTGCCGGCGTTCCACTTGCTAGATCACTTTCAGCTTTAGCAAGTGATTCTGAAAGTATTTATTTAAGAGAAGTTCTAACCTCAATCACCAAGAATGTCGAGAGTGGCTCACCATTAGCAGAGTCATTTGCTAAATATCCTCAAGTCTTTAATGAAGTTTACATTAGTATGGTCAAAGCAGGAGAAGAAGGTGGTATTTTAGACCAAATATTAAAAAGACTAGCTTTGCAAGTTGAATTAGACTCAAGTATCAGAAAAAAAATTAAAAGTGCTATGATGTACCCGATCGTAATTTTAACTATAACTATTATAGCTTTTTTTGGAATTATGTTATTCATTATGCCTAAAATAGAGAACATAATATACGAGTTAGGCGGACCCCATGCTAAGTTGCCTGTTTACAGTCAGATTTTACTCGATTTTTCAAATGACTGTGTTCATCCAACAATTGTTAGACTTATTCCTTTAATCAATAAAATTCCGGTTATTTCTAGTATGCCTAATTTAATTTTTTTCTTGATAATATTTGGCATTATTATACTTTATCTCATTAAATATATTAAAACACCAACAGGAAAATATAATTTTCATTTAATTTTACTCAAAATTCCGATTATTAAAATCATCATTTTAAAAATAGCGATCGCTAGATTTTCTAGAACATTTGCCTCGCTAATGGGGGCGGGAGTAACCGTTCTAGATGCTTTAGAGGTTACTGGCGCAGCTATTGGCAATAAGGTCATTGAAGAAGAACTAAAAAATGCCGCTAAAGAAGTTCAAAACGGCAAGCCGTTATCCGAGCCGATCAGTCAAAGTCCTCATTTTCCACCAATTGTGGCTCAAATGTTATTAGTTGGAGAAGAAACTGGTCAGATAGACCAAGTATTAGCCAAAATTGCTGATTTTTATGAAGAAGAAGTGGCGGTTCTAATAGACGGACTAGCGGCAATTATTGAACCAATAATGATTGTTCTCTTAGGTGCTGGAGTTGGCTTAATTGCTGCCTCTGTCATGGGACCAATTGCCAATTTAACTAAACAAATTCCGACCAACTAAAATTTACTCTTGATTTAATTAAGGTTATGGTTATAATCGAATTAGATAACTAAAAACATTTTTAGAAATCATTATAATAATAATAAAACAACAACAAGGAGGGTGGGACCTATGATCTCCCTAAAGAAACGTCAAGAAGGTTTTACGATCGTTGAACTTTTGATCGTTATAGTAGTAATTGGAATTTTGGCAGCAATTGTCA
>JAJZCO010000041.1 GCA_021846095.1 bacterium
ACTAATCGCTTCGACGAACTGTACTAAACCACCTTTTGGTTTTATGGTCACTCTTCTAGCAACAGAAATCAAAATAATACAAATAGCTATAATCGATATCCAACCATAAAGCATTGAATTGGAAATCCCCAAACTACCAATATGAAAAATTATACCTGGCGCGATATGTACGATTGGACCACTACTGGCTAATATTTTAAAACTTAACATCAATTAACTACTCAACCTTATTCTTAGTATTAATATTCTTATTGGATGAAATGGAATTAAAATCAACCACAGCTCGCCAAACTACAACAACGGCCATAGCGACACCAACAATCAATCCAATCAACGTCCATAACGGAGTAGTCTTAAAATGATCATCGATATAAAGACCGGCTATTAACGGTACCAACACTGCGATTGCTAGTTGCCAACTCATTGACAAAGCAGAAGTCATGAATAACTTCTGAGCCGAGTTATCTAAACCACTACTAGAATTTTTATGATTTTTTTTCTTCACAATTACTTCTTAGACTAACAAAATAAACAATTTTATTCAAGTCAAGTATAGATAATTGAATAAAACTTAACTTTTTGATAATATACTCAGTATAATATGAGTGATAAAACAGTAATTATATATACGGCTGTCTGGTGTGGATTTTGCCACGCCGCTAAAGACTATTTTGATAAATTAGCGATTAATTTTGAAGAAAGAGATGTCGAAAAAAATCCAAAATTTGGGCAAGAAGCTGTAGAAAAAAGTAATCAAAGAGGAATACCAGTTATTGATATCGCTGGAGATATTATTATTGGATTCGATAGGCCGAAGATAGACGCCATACTAGCCAAACATCAACTTTTAAATAACTAGCTATCCTATGGCTTTTGAAGATTTTAAAACTAAAGAATCTTTAGTACTAGTTTACACCGGAGAAGGCAAGGGTAAAACTTCAGCCGCACTCGGTTTAATGGTCAGAGCTCTAGGTAATAGATGGCGAGTAGCCTTTATTCAGTTTATTAAATATTGGGGAGTCGGAGAACACGTATTTATCAGAGATATTCAATCAATCTATCAAAATGATCTCTATTTTTATAAAGGTGGTAAGGGATTTTATCAAGCAAAAGAACTAAGTCCCAAAAATATCACAGACCAGGACCATTTAGAAGCAGCCCATCAAACATATCTGAAAGCTTTTGAAAAAGTTAGTCAGGGTAAATTTGATTTAGTAATTTGTGATGAAATAAATAATGCCGTTCATGATGGCCTAATTAGTAAAAAAGAATTAATCGAATTGATTGATGCTAAAGCACCTAATACTAGTCTGTGTTTAACTGGACGGAACTTTCCAATTGATTTATTATCAAAAGCAGACATAGTGACTGATATGACAAAATTAAAGCATCATTTCGATGATAAATATTTAGCTAATAAAGGTATTGATTTTTAGATGTTTATGTTTTATAATAAAAATTAGTATGGCTTTAGAACAATCAAGTTTATCTAATTCCTTCGAACCAGAACGAGCATTTTTTTTATATCCTCGAAAATTCTTTATTATAGGGAACCCCGACAGACCGGGTGTTAAAGAAGCAGCCGAAGACATTAAAAATCAACTTAACATTACACCAATTACCGAGAAACCTAATTCATTTAAATTTGTAAGTTCAGCAAAGTCCAATGCTGAAATTTATCATAATTTAGTTGAAGCTGGAATTAACAATTACGGAGATGACCAACGGGCACTTATTGGAATTGGTGGTGATGGTGGTCAATCTGATTACTTAGAAACTGCTAGAACATACTTTACAGATCTAACTTGTTTATTAACTAATAAAATTGGAACGGCTCGAGATCTTTATTGGAATTTATCTAATAAGAACAAAAACCAAAATCCTACCGAACTTTATCCTCTGGAATTTACGATTGGAGATAATGACAATTTAAGACATGCTGTTTATAACGTTGGTAGTTTTGGAAGATTAGCAATATTGGCCGAACGTATCAATAGTTTGCCTAGATCAGCTTCCTCTTGTTTACAAATAATGAGAAGTAGTCGAGTTGTAGCCCGAGGGATACATGACTCAAAAACTTTCAAAGTAACAACAGCCGATGGCACAATTCACCATGTAAACGATTTAGTACTAACTAATAGTAGGCGATTTGGTATTATTTTTCACTCTAGAGAAAATAGCATAGATGACCCAATAGCTGGTGTACATTTATTAAAAAATACCCCGTCATTAATCGGTAAAATCATTTTAAGTGCCGCTAATTTATATGAATTTAGACCAGAACGATATATTAATCAGGATGATAAAATCAAATATGACTTAGAAGGTGAGAGTATGTATTTTCAACGAGACGGTGAGAGCATGGAATTACCAACAAAAACAAACGTTTCAATAGAAATTGCCAAAAAACCAGTCCGGGCATTAACAATATAAAGTAATCTATTCAACAAAAGTTGCTGGATTTACTCGATACTTATTCCTTGATATTAAATCTTTCAATATATTCTCTTTAGTTCGAGCATTAATTCTAATGATCAAATAAAACGATAAAATCAAAATAATTATCGGATACATATAAAATCGAGAAATTTTATAATGTTTTTTATATGTCAGTGGACTCAACATAGCATATTTAAAAATATCAATTGGTCCATCTTTAAAACGTCTAGTTGAGATTGAAACTAATAAGCTATCATCAAATACGACTCTAAATCCTTCGTCTTGTAAGTGGAGTGCTAAATCAAAATCTTCATGAATCATAGATTTATAACAAAGATACCTCCTGACTTCTGTCCAGGCAGATCTTCGTAAGGCCATATTCGCTCCCTGTAAAAACATCTCATCTTGTTTCATCTTACTAGCTAACCATCTTCTGAAAAACAAATCTAATTTAGATGATAGTTTCGGCCAAATACAGTCATAATAATTAATTCTACCAGATACCGCAGAGATAGTTTTATCTTTAAATATTCGCTTAACATTTAATATCCAATCTTTTTCAAGAATAGTATCGGCATCAATTCGACCAATAATATCGCCTTTAGCAACATTAAAACCAGTTGATCGAGCATGAACAACACCCTGTCGTTTTTCGCTAATAATTGTAACAAAATTAAACTGTTTTGCTAGTTCTAAAGTATCATCAGTTGAATTATTATCAACCACAATTACTTCAAATGGAGAGATAGTTTGTGCCTTAATAGACTCTAAACAAGCTTTTAGATGAGCCTGTTCGTTGTATACTGGAATAACGATGCTAACTTTCATAAATATCAACTTATTATATGCTAAATAAACTTAAAAAGTATTTTAAATTATCAAAAAATTTAGTTCTTAGATTGTTTGTTTACTATTGGCGATCTGGGATATGGCAAAAATTTGTCATAATTTTTATAATCATTATCACTATCCTTAGTATTTTTATGTACTCAATTGGCGAATGGTATATTCAAAGCCAGAGTAATATTCCTCTCCAACTTGGCGTAAGTTTTATACCAGATTACGCGACTTCACTTGGACTTAATCCGGAAAATACTATGGCTGCATTAATTAAAATCGGCGTTAAACATTTTAGATTAGTTAGCTATTGGTCAGATGGTGAACCAGTGAAAGGTGCTTACAATTTTTCTCAGCTTGACTGGGAATTCGCTATGGCACAAAAGGCACATGCTACGATAACTCTTACCCTAGGATTAAGACAACCAAGATGGCCAGAATGTCATGCTCCAGCCTGGACAGCATCTGAACCAACCCAAGTTTGGGAGCCACAACTCTACAGTTACATGGCAGCAGTTATTAATCGATACAAAAATTCTCCCAGTTTAGAAAATTATCAATTAGAAAATGAATACTTTCTGAAGGGATTTGGAAATTGTACGAACTTTAGTCGGAATCGACTGATTATTGAGGATAATTTAATCAAAAGATTAGACCCTAATCATCCTATTATCATCGGAAGAAGTAATAACGGTATTGGCTTTCCGATCGGACAACCGCAACCTAACATATTTAGTATTTCAATATATCGCCGAGTTTGGGACGCTAATGTCACTCATCGTTATTTAGAGTATCCATTTCCTTCATGGTATTTTGCTTTCTTAGCAGGTATTCAAAAAATATTTTTACACAAAAATATGGTCATCGATGAAATGCAAGCAGAAGCCTGGCCACCAAATGGGCAAACTATTCCTCAAACTACTCTAAACGAACAAAATAAATCAATGAATTCCAAGTCACTAATCGCTAGTTTTAATTTTGCTAAAAATACCGGTATGAAAAGTATCGATATGTGGGGAGCAGAATACTGGTATTATAGATTGGTAAAGCTACATGACCCGAGTCTATGGAACGTAGCTAAAAAGGAATTCAACGGAAAATAAGTGAAATGGCAAAAAAGAAAAAACAATCTAATAACTCAATACTTAACAAAAGGGCGTCTTTTGATTATTTTATTGAAGAAACCCTAATCGTTGGTATTGAGCTTACTGGTTCTGAAGTAAAAAACTTAAGACTTGGTCATGGTGAATTAAAAGGCTCTTATATAACAGTTAAAAATACTGAGCTCTGGCTAATTAATGCTTCGATACATGGGACTAATGGAATTCCTATTACAGACGAGGATAAAACTAGAGCAAGAAAAATATTAGCAAAACGAAAAGAAATTAACCGTCTGATAGAAAAAAAGACACAGGGAAGAACAATTATACCTCTAGAAATATATACTAAAGGCAGATTTATAAAAATTAAAATAGGACTAGGTAAAGGTAAAAAAAATTATGATAAACGACAATTGATTAAACAAATGGATCAGATGAAATCAATTAACATGGAACTAAAAAGAGAAATACGAAATTAACAAAAATATCTTGCTTGTGATGTTTAGATTAGTTATAATTCAGCAAGCAATTTATATTCCGGGGTAGCTCAGCGGTAGAGCGGGTGGCTGTTAACCACTAGGTCGCTGGTTCGAATCCAGTCCCCGGAGCCAGACCGAATGTTCACTACATGAAGCTATATTATTGAATGGAGCGTAAAGGGTTATTTAAACCTTTTTACCATCCAAAAACAGGTTCGAGCCGAGTAAACCAATTAATTCTCGTTTTTCAGCTGGTTTGGCATCTTTAAATAGTTCACTACCTCTAGATGCAATCTGTAACAGATAAGAGACTGTAACATAATACTGTTCATCAACTTGTGATAACTTACTAAGTTTGCGTTCATGTTGTTTTTGTTCTACTCGCCATGTATCTCGT
>JAJZCO010000042.1 GCA_021846095.1 bacterium
TTAACCTGATAATCATTAGTTTGAAGATATTTTGTTAATTTATTGAGTATCATTGGACTAAAAAATTTTGTTTTAGCAATAGGTTCCCTCCAAATAAGGCGTTAGAAAAGGGTTTTGTCGCTTTAATGATATTCGGTAGGGGTAAAATAGGTAGAATATATTTTTCTAATTCTTGATTGAGAAATTCTTGATATTGGTTGAAGTAATTACCAATAGTACCACCAATGATAAAAACATCTGGTTGGTAGAGGGCGTTTAATTGCCATAATCCTTGAGCTAGTTCTTGGCTATAAGATCGCCAAATATCTTTATTCTTGATATTTTTGGCGGAATCAGAGAATCGCTCTATGATAGATCGTCCAGAAATAAGATTATCCCATTCAATGGCCCGACCATTCTTTTCAATCATAATGTTATTATGATCTATTTTTGTTATAGAATTAAACTGATTATTGATGATTAAACAGTCTTTAATAGTATTGCCAATAGATAAGTAAAGAATCTTTTTAGCTTGGTTTTTATAGTGACTGATTGATTCATAAAATGCTGATAGAGAGACATTATTCTGTAAACTAAGAGGGCATTTGGTAATTTTTTCGATATCGGCAACAAGTGGAATGTTTTTCCATGGTAAACCTAAACATTCAAAAACAAAATCTTGATTAATATCAAACCGAGCTGAGATACCAATAATACCACCAGAAAGTTCTTCAGTAAGTGTTGCGTCTTTTACTATTATTTCCTCCAATTGTCTCAAGAATTTTAAATAATCAATCGAAGTCTTTAGGCTAATTTTTTTAACTAGATTATCGGAATTATCGAATAATCCAATTAAAGTTTGATAACTACCGATATCTAAAACTATTGTCATATAGCTGTAGTTTACACTTATATCACAGGGGTTTCAATAATTTATAACTGTTTCAATTTTTTATAGCACCACTTTTTTTATTAAGAGTGTTTATCAAGATATTGATACAAATAAATTTTTAAATTAAGATTTTTTAACTAAAATAAGATGTTGCTTTACGATTAACCCCATATCAGGTATAATACCTTCAAACTTCATATTAATATTTAATAATACTTTAATTTTTAGTCATTATTTTTAATGGATTAGACTTTAAGATAATAGCTACTGTTTTTATGAAGAAATATATATTAAGGAGAAAAAAGTTAGCATGGTAAAAAGTAATATTTTAACTATGGATGAATTATTAGCTAGTAGTGATGTTAAGCCTCTAATAACTGGTGATATCTTAGAAGGTATCATTACATCTATTAAAAAAAATGAGATATGGATTGATTTAGGGGCAAAAGGTACTGGTGTGGTTTTAAGACGTGAAATGAACCATATTTCAGATCTCGCTGTCGGTGAAACCATAACTGTTAGTGTTATAGATCCAGAGATGGATGAGGGACACGCTCTTTTAAGTATGAAAAGAGCTGTTAAAGATCGAGGCTGGGATGAAATTCAACGAGTATTTGATGAACAAGAAGTTATTTCAATTACTGCTTACGACGCTAATAGGGGAGGTCTATTAGTTGAGATAGAAGGGATTCGAGGTTTTTTACCTGTTTCTCAACTGTCGGCCGGACATTATCCACGAGTCGGTGGAGCTGATAAGGATGAAATTTTACATAAACTTAATAGTTTAATTAATCAACCTATTCGAGTTCGTATTTTGGATCTTAATAGAAGAGACAATAAATTAATTTTTTCAGAGAAAGAAGCTGTCAAGGGTGATATGCAGAGCCGTTTTTCTGAGCTTAAAATTGGCGATATCGTAGAAGGAACTGTGACTGGTGTAATCGACTTCGGTGCTTTCATTAATATTGATGGGATTGAAGGATTAATTCATATTTCAGAAATATCGTGGGAACGAGTCGATAACCCTCGAAATTATATTAAAAATGGTGATGTTGTTAAAACCAAGATTATTGCTATCGATAAAGATCGTTTAAGCTTAAGTCTTAAACAAATGACCGAGGATCCTTGGATAGTTGAAGTTAAAAAATTCGACAAAGATGATATTGTGGAAGGTAAAGTAACTCGTATTACGCCATTTGGTGCTTTTGTTCAATTATCGCCCAGCGTAGAAGCGTTAGTACATGTTTCAGAAATGAGCGATGATCAAGATTTTGATCCAGAAAAATTGTTTCAAGTTAATGAAAAGAAACAATTTAAAGTGTTGGAAGTGGATTTAGAAAACCGTAAAATCGCTTTATCTTTAAAAGATGCTAAAGTTAAGAAAAAGAAATCCGTTAAGAAATAAGTATTTTGGATCTGAAATTGTTTTTTTAAAGAAAGGAGCTAAATGCCATGAGTGAGACTATTATTTCGATTGAACCTGTTATAACTGTCGGTGCTCTAGCTGAAAAATTACAACTTCCAGTGACTAAATTAATTACTGAGTTAATGAAGAATGGTGTCATGGCGACCGTCAATGAAAGAATCGATTTTGATACAGCTCAAATTATAGTTGAAGAGTTAGGTTTAGATGTTAAATTAGTTATCTTAAAGTCGCTAGTTGATGATGTTGCTGTTAGATATAAGCCCAAAGTTTTATCAGATAAAGCGGTCAAGCGACCACCAGTCGTGGCTGTTATGGGACATGTTGATCATGGTAAAACATCTTTACTGGATGCAATTAGGTCGACTAATATAGCTGCCAAAGAAGCCGGCGGTATTACTCAACATATTTCTGCATATCAGATTGAATATCAGGCTAGGTTAATTACCTTTCTAGATACTCCTGGTCATGAAGCTTTTGCTGCTATTAGAGAGCATGGAGCGCATTTAACTGATATAGTAGTGATTGTTATCGCGGCCGATGATGGGATTAAGCCTCAGACTATTGAAGCCATTAGATTTGCTCGTAAAGCTGGGGTTAAAATTATTGTAGCTATTAACAAAATAGATAAAGAAGGAGCTGATCCGGCCAGAATTAAACAGCAATTAAGTGAGCAAGATTTATTAATAGAAGAGTGGGGTGGTGATATTGTTGTTGTTGAAGTTTCAGCTAAAACGAAACAAGGTATTGATAAATTACTTGAAATGATTTTGTTAGTAAGTGATGTTGAAGATTTAAAAGCTGATACGGATGTGCCGGCTAGTGGTTTAATTATTGAATCTCATATCGAACAAGGTCGAGGTCCAATAGCTTACGCTTTAATTGAAGCTGGTATTTTAAAACCTGCTACTTTTATTGTTGCTGGTAGTACTTATGCCAAAATTAGAAATCTAGAAACAACTGATGGTCGAGCCATTAAAGAAGCTTATCCAGCTACTCCAGTTAAAATAACAGGTTTTAAAAAATTACCAGAATTCGGTGATTCTTTTCGGACAGCATTAAATGAAAAAGAAGCTCGTAATTTGTCTGTCGGTAATTTAAATACTACGTTAACTTATGACAATGGTTCAATTGGAAGCTCGGAGCTAATCAGAATGATTAATCGTAAAAATCAGATTCAAAAGTTTAATCTAATTATTAAAGCCGATGTTAAGGGTTCGTTAACATCTGTGCTCGATAGTCTAAAGTCTTTAGACACTGATGAAGTGGCGGTAGCGATTGTTAGTTCTGGGGTGGGGTCAATTAATGAAAATGATCTTCATTTAGCTCATTCTTCTCGGGCTATAATTTACGGATTTAATGTTACCCTATCGACTAGTAGTGCTCAACAAGCTCAACGAGATCATATTGTTATTCGACAATATAAAGTTATTTACGAGTTATTAGACGATGTTAAAAAAGAATTAACTGCTTTATTACAACCAGAGATTGTTGAAACGGATCAGGGTAGAATTATTGTCAAAGCTATTTTTAATACTAATAAAAATGAAATAATTTGCGGTGGATTAGTGACTAAAGGTAAGATTGTTATGCCATCTTTGGCTAAAATTTATCGTGACGACGTTTTAATCGGCGAAGTTGAGTTAATTAATTTAAAACGAGGGCAGGTTAACGTCAAAGAAGTAGTTGAAGATGAATTATGTGGTATGAGTCTTTCTTTATTAAATCAAAAGATATCTATTAATATTGATGATAGGTTGGAATTTTTCGTACGGCAAACTCTTAGTCGATCACTTTAATCATTTTTGTTGTCACATTTTAGTATAGTATAATGTCTTTCTAGGAGCCTTATTATGATAAAAATTGATGAGAGTTTATTACAAGAAATTGGATTAAGTAGCTTATCAAGCGATGATAAAAATAGTTTATTGAAACATATCTATGAAACCTTAGAAATGAGAGTCGGTATTAGATTAGCAGATCAAATGAGTCAAGAACAACTTGATGAATTTGAAAAATATTTTCAAGCGAAAGATGACGTAGGAGCTTTTAATTGGTTAGAGACCAACTTTCCTAATTATAAAGATATAGTCCAAAATGAATTTGATAAATTAAAACAAGAAGTCGCAGGGTCAGTTCCTGATATTTTGAAAAGTATTGCGCCTTAGTTTTAGTTAGATTTATTAATTTTTTTGATTTAATGTTTTTAAAGCTTTGATTATAACTTCATGAAGGCTGTTATGCGATTAAAGATTTAAATTTGTGAAGTTGGAATACAGAATCTAATTGTCAGATTATTATTTTTATATTTTGTAACCAACCAAAAAGGCCTTACTAGTCATTTTTTTCTTACTGTCTGGAATTAATTCTTCTATTAACAAGGCTTTTTGATAACAATAGACTGCCAATTGATTATCATAACGAAAAAATATACCGGGCTGACCGGATTGATTAATAACTCTAGCTTTAGTAACGGTAACTGGGGTATTATGAATCATTGTTTTGCTTTTTGGCCAATCAATGAAAGCTCTTATTTGTCGTTCTAATTGTTCGGCCGGTAAATTAAAATCTAAATTACCATCAGATTTATTAATTTTTCTAGAGTAACTAATATTCTTTTTAGTAATTTGTTGATCTTGAGGAGTTATTTGATTAGCTAAGTAAGTTGGAACTGTTTTTATGATGAGTTTATTAGATAAATCTATTAATTTCTCCGTTAAATCTAATGAAGTCATCGTCTTATCAAGAGAAATAGTCTGCCAATTTAAAAGTGGCCCTTCATCCATTCCGGCATTTAATCGCATCAGGCTAACTCCGGTTTCTTTTTGTCCGCTTAAGATAGCGAATGTTATTGGATCCGCCCCTCGCCATTCCGGTAAAATTGAAAAATGACTATTGATAATTCCTAATGGAAAATAATCAATAATTTTTTGCGAGATAATGAAGATCGGAA
>JAJZCO010000043.1 GCA_021846095.1 bacterium
GTTCAGCATCATTTTGCGTTGGAAACCGAACATCACTTCAGCATCATTTTGCGTTGGAAGAGAATGTGTTTTGACAAAAATGTCTCGCTTATGTTTTACTATTAACTAATGGATAATCAAAATAATTTGGATATACCCGAACCAGACCAAATATCATCTCAAGAACCGGATTTAACTACAACTAATCAATTTTCTCTGCAACTAGATAATCATGTTTCTTCATCACAATTTATTTCACCTCCTAATCAAATAATTAAGACTAAACATGTTCATAGATTATTTTTTTGGATTATCGCTTTGCTGCTAATCTTGATAGTTGGTGCTGGTATTTATGAGTGGCAACATCACACAGTCAATAATTTAAATGCAAAAATAAACACATTAAATGTTCGAGTTGGTGTTTTAAATAAGCAGCTTAATACTTCAAAATATGTTATGAATTACTTAAATAATAGTTTTGGCTATGCTTTACCTAATATCGTAAAGCTGCCTAAACTCGGCGTAGAATTTACTATTCCCTTTGGAGTACCTGATCTTACGTATTCGTATAGTAAAAGTACGACTGGTTTTGGTAATAATGCAGCTTTGACTGCTGTATCTTTTTCAACTACAACTCTCCAAAAATTAAATCCAAGTTGTACGGCCTCAGCGGGTGATGCTTTAGGAACTATGATGGCCATACAGGGTATTCATACTCCCCCATTGAACGCTTATCAAGCAATGTTTTCTTTTGGTGTAGTAAAACAGTTCCCTAAATTTTATATAACTTTTGGGGGGACGCATCAAGCTATTTGTGCTGGACCTACTGATCCAAATGGAACATTGGTTGATCTATTAATTACTATCCAACAGTCGATACTTGATCAAGCTGTAAATAATAGCATTCAGTTATTAAATTAATTTTGATGTAGTCAGTTCAAGAGTTTATTTATATTTAAAATTTAACTAATTTGTTTTTAAATAACTATTGTTGATATCTGACCGGATAAACATGGTGTTGGCTGTTACAAGGATATTTGATATAGTGCGCTTGACGAGTTTTAACACTGTATCGACAAACGGTTTAGTTATGGTTTGGAATAATAAATATTATTTATAAAAATTTTCTGACTAAATTATTATTTGGTTATCTTAGGCTGATATATCTCTCAGTTTACTGATACTTTAGTTATGTAGTTGTAAGCTTCCTTTTTACTCTGACAATATACCTTTAGGGTGTTATCTCCAGTAACAAATAGTTTCATAACCTTTTATGTTGCCACACGTATTAAAGTTCAGCATTATTTTGTGTTGGAATTGGTCTGGACTTTTTTCGTTTTTAGGATATAATTAAACCTTATTAACTTCAGTTCGTAACGAGATGAGTGTACGGACTTTAACCAACGGAAGGAGAACAAGATGGTTCAATATGAGATTGCGATTTTATATGATCCAGGCCTAGAAGTAGATCTTAGTAAAGCTGAAGATCGAGTTTTAAAAATATTTTCTGATAATAAAGGGAAATTATTATCTAAGGATAATTGGGGTAAGCATAAATTGGCTTATTCAATTAAAGGAAATGAACATGGACTTTATGTTTTCTATAAAGTTGAAATAGAACCAACTCATGTCAAACAAATTGAAACTACTCTAAATATTACCAACGAAGTTATTAGATTTTCCATAATTAAGCTTGATTTAAAAGCGATTGAAAAGGCTGAAAAATTAAAATTAGAGAAAAAACTTCGTTTAGAAGCAAACGCCAGCAGTAAAGCCGAAGAAGTGTAGTCGGTAATGAACTTGACAATGTTACGATACTAGTAGTATTTTAAAGACATAATATAAATTTAAAGACATATGTCTTATAAGGAGGATGCCACATGGCACGTAGCTTAAACCAAGTAATTTTAATGGGTAACTTAACCCGAGATCCAGAATTAAGGCAAACGCCTTCGGGTCAAAGTGTCACAAGCTTTAGTTTAGCTTTGAATCGGAGCTATAAGGATAGCAGTGGAGAATGGCAAGAAGCAACAGATTATGTTGACATTGTTGCCTGGGGACCATTGGCGGAAAGAATCAGTCAATATCTATCAAAAGGAAGACGATGTCTTGTCCAAGGACGTTTACAAAGTCACAGTTGGGAACAAGACGGTCAGAAACGTAGTAAAGTTGAAGTATTGGCAGCTGATGTCACATTTTTAGATTCACGATCAACTGAAGCAGATACTAACACTGTTAGTGAAAGTACCAATCAAAAAGAGCAGGTAGAAACAGTTAAAAAAACTAAAAAATCAACCGATAAATTAGTTGAAGAAATCGGCGATGAACCGATTAATTTAGACGATATTCCATTTTAGAATGGCGGTTTAATTTTAAGGAGAAATAATTATGGCAAAAATATTTAAGCATTCATCAGAAGTTGCTTATTTCGATTATAAGGATTTTAAGACATTGCAACGATATATTAATATATATGGTCAGATTGAAAGTCGTAAAAAAACCGGTTTAAGTGAAAGTGAACAAAGGCATTTAGCCCGAGCTATTAAACGAGCCAGGCACTTAGCGCTATTGCCATTTATAGCAACTAATTAATTTTATGACATCAGATAAGTCTTCAGTAAGACTAAATGATTTTATAAAACAAACTTTACAGATTGCTGGTAGCACATCTGTTAATAATGTTGTATATTCTTTTGGTATGACTAGTTCTAGTGATATTTTAAAATTAAAATTGCGAAGATTAACAATGGATTTTGTTGACGCAGTTAGGCTGTTGGATACTACTAAAATCTTATTAATTTCAAAAGATATGGAAGGGTTAATTTTTTCTCAGCAAAGTTTTGGCCAGTTAACATCAAGACAGTCTAATAATCTAATTAATAAGTTACATAAAATAGTTGATGATTATATAAAGGAATAGTTATGATTTTAGGGATTACAGATTTAAAAAAAGGTACCATTTTTCAATTAGATAACGAACCTTATCGAGTAGTTAGCTATAATCAGAAAGTTATGGGAAGAGGAGGTTCAATTGTTAGTGTCCGAGTAAAAAGTTTAATTAGTGGTAAGGTATTAGATAAAACTTTTAAAGGCAACGAGCAAATTAATACCGCCGATGTTATTCATCAAAATGTTGATTTTTTGTATTCTTCTAATAACATTTATTTTTTTATGAATAGCGATACTTTTGAACAATTTGAAATCGATGAACAATTAATTAAAGATAAAGTCGGTTTTATAAAAGTAGGTGATACGGTCCAGGTTCAATTATTTAATGATAATCCGATTAGTATAGAATTACCTAAAAACGTTAATTTAAAAGTTGATTACACTGAAACGGCTGTTAGGGGCGATACTAGTTCATCAATTACTAAAGATGCTACTCTAGAAACTGGTTTATTAGTTAAAGTACCTGCCTTTATAAAAACTGGTGATATTATTTCTGTTGATACAACCTCAGGAGAGTATCGTGAGAGAGTTAAATAGCTATTTAATCCTATTGTCATGTTAACACGTTTAGATCAAAAACTTTTTGAGTTGAAGATAGTATTATCAAGATCACAAGCAGTAAATTATATTAAATTAGGCTACGTTTTAGTAAATGGTAATATTGTTACCAAACCTAGTTTTTTGGTCTCTAATCAAAGTATAAAATTAAATATTGTTGATCAGTATGTTAGTCGAGCCGGTTTTAAATTAGAATCTGTCATAGAAAAATTACAAGTTAATTTTGACGATAAGACGGTTTTAGACGTTGGAAGTAGCACTGGTGGTTTCACTGATTATGCTTTAAAACATGGTGCTAAAATGGTAACAGCGGTTGATGTTGGCTCCGAACAATTACATAACAGTCTTAGGATTAACCCTAAAGTTCGACTATTTGAAAAAACTGATATAAGAAATTTTATTTCAAACGACAGGTTCGATTTAATTTTAATTGATGTTTCTTTTATATCTTTAAAAAATATTATGGCGGTCATTAGAAGTTTTGCTACTAAGAAGACCTTAATTATAGCTATGGTAAAACCTCAATTTGAAACTATCAGAAATAATTTAAGGCAAGACGGGGTAGTAAAAAATAATTCTATTAGACGACAAATATTAAAAGATTTCGAAAATTATATCAGTCAAGATTTTAAAATAATAAATAAAGCTGATTCTTTGATCTCTGGTCATAATGGTAATTTAGAAAGATTTTATTTGTTAAAGAGAATTATCTAAAATATTCTGTTAATATCAAATTTCAGTTAAACTATTAATATGCACTTTGTTAGTAGAATTCATGCCGGTCGAATACTTGCTAAGCAATTATTACCTGATTTTCGATACGAAGATTGTGTCGTTATTGCTCTTAGTGCCGGTGGTGTAGTGGTCGGTGCACAAATAGCCCAGTATTTACACTCAGCTCTATTAATGATTATGACTGAGGAGATATATTTACCTCATGAGCCAGTATCGATTGGTAGTATTACGTCTGACGGTGAATTCATGGTGAATAATTTTTTAGGTAGTGGTGATGTTGATGAACTACTAGAAGAATATCGTGGCGTAATTGAGGAACAAAAAATAACTAAACTTAGAGAGATGAATGAGGTTGTTGAAAACTCCGGGTTAGTTAAAAAAGAAATGATTCAATATAGGTCAGTTGTCTTAGTCAGCGATGGGTTTAATGGCGATTTATCACTAAGCGTTGCTTATGAATATTTAAAACCATTTAAAATTAATAAATTAATTATAGCTGCTCCAATTGCAAACGTTAAAGCAATTGATTGGATGCATGCTATGGCTGATAAAATATTTTGTTTATGGGTGACTGACGAAGATTTTGAAACTAATAGGTATTACGATAAAGATGATGTGCCAGATCAAAAAACGATTAATAATATGATTCATAATATTATATTAAATTGGAAATAAAATTTTAATCAATATATTTATGCAAAGAATCGATTTGTTTTAATAAAATATAATTTCTTTTGTGTTCAATAAATCCTTTTTTTGATAAAGCCGCTATTTCTCTAGAAGTTGTTTCTCGTGACGAGTTTACTGAACTAGCTATATCTTGATGTCTTAATGGTAGTTCGATTTTTATACCTTCATTAGTAGAAACTCCAAAACGATGTGACATAGTAAATAAAAAAGAAATGATTCTTTCTCTAACGGTTCGATATTCTAAATTTAAGATTCGTTCACTGTGTAGTCGATACATTTCAATAGTCATATCGAGAATCGGTGGCATTAGGTTAGGTCTGTTAGTAATATGATTT